>JBGPMY010000171.1:0-4715 GCA_041487235.1 Dehalococcoidia bacterium | reverse complement strand
CTCAAACGCGGGACCTGGCTGGACCCCCTGGCCATCGGCGCCTTCCTGGTCCTCGCCTCAGTGCCGGTAGTCGTCTCGATCCCGCTCTTGCAATGGCTGCTGGCCGTGAAGTTGGGCTGGCTGCCCACCAGCGGCTGGACGGAGCACGACATTCTGGGGATCAAGCTCGGTATATTCTCGGAACAGATCATCTTGCCGCTGTTGATCCTCACCCTGCCCGGTGTGGCGGGGGTGGCACGCTACATGCGCGGCCAGGTTCTGGAGGTGTTGGACCAGGACTACGTACGGACCGCCCGCTCCAAGGGACTGCAGGAGTTCGCCGTAGTCAGCCGCCACGTCGTCCGCAACGCGATGCTCCCTATCGTCACCATCCTCGGTTTCGAGCTGGCGGGGCTCCTGGGAGGCTCCATCTTCCTGGAGACGCTGCTGGGCATACCGGGCATCGGGGCCTATGCCTTCGACTCCATCGGTAGCCGCGACTACGACAGCATCATGGCCATCGTTCTGGTCGGCGCTACGGCGTTCATCCTGGCCAACCTGCTGGTGGACATCGCCTACGGATTCATCGATCCACGTATCCGTCTGGCGGGCGAGACGGGATCATGAGCTACATAGAGGCATCGCCGGGCGCGCTGGAGCGGGCGGAGTTCAAGCCCGCTCCCTCCTTCCGTATCGCCCGTCGTCTCGTGCGGCGGCCGGTGGCGGTTGCCGCCGTGGTCATCATCCTGGCGATCTACCTTGGCGGCGTCCTGGCGCCCGTGGCCGCGCCGTATGGGTTCAACAAGACTGACCTGCAACACCCCTTCTCCGGTCCCACGCTGGACCATCCGCTGGGAACCGACCGACTGGGCCGCGACCTGCTCTCCAGGACGCTTTGGTCGGCACAAACCACGGTCATCATTTCCGCGGCTGTCGTGCTCACCGGTGGTCTGGCCCTGGGCGTGACGCTGGGGCTGCTTGCCGCCTACGCGGGAGGCCGGCTGGACAGCATCATCATGCGTGTGGCCGACGGCTTCTATTCCGTGCCGACGATACTTCTACTGATCATCATCAACGTCACACTTAAGGATAAGGTCGGGGATCTGTTTCACAACGTGGAGGACGTTACCGGGGTCGGTGGGCTGGTCAGCTCCGGCGCGCCCAGCTACTTTCTCGTCTTCGGCGCCCTGTCGCTGTTCGGCTGGGTGGGGATGGCCCGACTGGTGCGCTCCCAGGTGCTCTCGCTGCGCGAGTCCAGCTACGTGCTGGCCGCCCGTGCGGCCGGCGCATCGACCTTTCGCATCATCTTCCGGCACCTGCTTCCCAACATCAGCAACCTCCTAGTAGTGGCAATCACCCTCTCACTGGGCGCGGTCGCTGTCGCTGAGGTCGGTTTGACCTGGCTGGGCATCGGCGTTCAGGCGCCGCACCCCAGCTTCGGGGTGATGATCTTCGAAGGTTCGGGGCTCACCAACCTGCGCGCGCACCCACAGCTGATGCTGATCCCCGCCGTGGTGGTTGGGCTTCTGATGCTCTCTTTTAACCTGCTGGGCGACGTGCTTACGGATGTCCTGTCGCCCAGGCGGAGGTAGGGAGCTAGAGGTTGGAGATTTGACGTTGGAGGTTGGCAGTAGCTCGTTGAGATGTCATTGCTCTGAACATGAGATCCACCACCTCTTCCCTCCGCTCATGGTTCGAGAGCCCTTCGGCTGCGCTCAGGACAGGCCTCACCACGAGCGGGCCGGGGGGCAGTGCGAAAGGCGGACCCTTCGCCTTACGATGACGCCACTTCCCGCTCATCCTGAGGCTCTCGAAGGACGAGCGGAGCAACAACCTGGACGCCACGGAGAGCGTGCGCCAGGTGAAGCCGGACGTCCCCCTGCTCGGGAGCGACGCCATCCCTCTGCGCGACATGTGGGAGTTGCAGAAGGAGTTGGCAGTGGGGTGACGCTCTCGCCTCGTGTGGGCAACGGCCTTCCTGCTATAATTCATACCGTGAAAGTCAGCAGCCAGCGCCTCCCGGAAAGCCAGGTCGTCCTGGAGATCGAGGTCGATCCTGAGCAGATGGAGCGCTCCCTGGATAGGGCTTACCGCCGCCTCGTCCAGCGTACTGAAGTCCCCGGCTTCCGTAGGGGCAAGACCCCGCGCAACATGCTGGAGCGCCACCTGGGGCGAGATCGTCTCGTCCGGGAAGCGATCGATATCCTGGTGCCGGAGGCGTACAACCAGGCGATCGAGGAACAGGAGATCGACGCTATCGATCAGCCCGCGATAGAGCTGCTCAAGGATGAGCCGCTGGCCTTCAAGGCTACGGTGCCGGTGCGCCCCATCGTCGCCCTCGGCGATTACCAGAAGCTCCGTGTGGAACGTGAGTCGGTGATCGTGGACGAGCGGGACGTAGAGAGCGCCCTGGACGAGCTGCGCCGCCGCTACGCCCTCCACGAACCGGTGGAGCGTCCCGTGCAAGTCGGCGACATCGTGCGCGCCGACGTGCGCATCGTCGTGGATGGGCGCGAGGTCTTCAAGGACGCCGACGCCGAGTTCCGCCTGCGGGACGGCGCCACGGTCATGCTCCCCGGCTTCGCCGAAGGGATGGTCGGGGCGCAGAAGGGCGCGACCACGGAGATTCCTGTGACGGTGCCCCCCGGCGAGCGGCTGCCCTCCGGCCAAACCGGTACGGCGACTGCGACCGTAAAGGAGGTCAAGGAGGAGAAGCTGCCCAACCTGGACGACGAGTTCGCCCGTTCGGTCGGCGAGGGGTTCGTCAGCCTGATGGCTCTGCGCGAGCGCGTGAGCAACGACATCCGCGAGCGGCTGGAGTCCGAGGCGGAAGATGCCTTTCGCGAGAAGGCGGTGGCGGCCCTGGTGCAGCAGGCGGAGAAGATCGAATTCCCTGCGGTCCTCGTGGACCGGGAGATCGAGCGGTTGCTGCGGGACCAGGCGCGCTCTACGGGCCAGGACGTTGACCGCTACCTGTCGATGATCAAACGATCGGCAGAGGAGTTGCGCGAGGATCTGCTGCCGGCTGCCACGGAGCGGGTGCGTCGCTCCCTGGCGCTGACTCAGCTGGCGGAGGAAGAGAAGACGCTGGTAGAGCCGGCCGAGGTGGAAGCCGAGATCGAGCGCATCGTCGCCTCTTCGGGCCAGCAGGCACAGCAGGTGCGACGCCTGCTCTCCACTGCGGATGCGCGTCTCTCCATCGAGCGTTCGCTGCTAACCCACAAGACGATTGACCGGCTGGCAGAAATCGCCGGCGAGAAAGGGGCAAAAGCGCCCACCGGCCCGAAGACCGCCCGCAAGGCCGGCCGCAAGACCC
The DNA here is from genome assembly GCA_041487235.1 of Dehalococcoidia bacterium. Classification (GTDB taxonomy): domain Bacteria; phylum Chloroflexota; class Dehalococcoidia; order SM23-28-2; family RBG-16-64-32; genus JBGPMY01. The sequence goes on along the minus strand of JBGPMY010000171.1, from coordinate 1,420 downwards.
CAAGGCAAAAGGTGGCAAGCAAGGAGGAGTCATGAGACCGGAAGCCATCATTCCCTACGTAGTTGAAACGAGCCCGCGCGGCGAGCGCGCCTTCGACATCTTTTCGCTGCTGCTGAAGGAGCGCATCGTCTTTCTGGGGAGTCCCATCGATGACCAGGTGGCCAACCTGATCATCGCCCAGTTTCTCTACCTGGAGCGGGAGGACCCGGAGAAGGACATCAACATGTACATCCACTCGCCGGGCGGCGTCGTCAGCGCTGGACTGGCGATCTACGACACGATGCAGCTCTCCCGCTGCGACATCGCCACCATCTGCGTCGGCTCCTGCGCCAGCATGGGTACCGTGCTTCTCGCGGCCGGCGCCAAAGGGAAGCGCTACGCCCTGCCCAACTCGACGATCCACATCCACCAGGCCGAGATCCGCGGAATGGGTGGACAGGCCAGCGACGTGGAGATTCGCGCCAAGGAGATACTGCGCCTGAACCAGGTGGTGCGGGACATCCTGTCCAAACACACCGGCCAGGACATGGAGCGCATCATTCGCGATACAGACCGCGATTTCTTCATGGACTCCCAAGCCGCCCTGGAGTACGGTATAATCGACGAGATACTGCAGGGATCAAAGCCAGTGGCGGCGGCGGCGGCGCCGTCGGGAGCGTGAGGAGCTAGGCTATGCCGGCCAAAGGGGGCAGCCGCGTAAGCTACAACTGCTCTTTCTGCGGCAAGAACCAGGACCAGGTGCGCCGCCTGATCGCTGGCCCTGGCGCCGTCTACATCTGCGACGAATGCGTAGACCTCTGCCGGGAGATCATCCAGGAGGACTCCTCCGCCACCGTCAAGCCCAAGGCGCCGCTCGAGCGGATTCCTCCACCCAAAGTCATCTACCAGCAGCTCAGCGAGTACGTCGTCGCCCAGGAGCAGGCCAAGAAGGTCCTCTCCGTGGCCGTCTACAACCATTACAAGCGCATCGGCGCGCAGCAGGGCGGCGGCGGCGCCGTGGAGCTGGAGAAGAGCAACATCCTTCTGCTGGGCCCCACCGGCTCCGGCAAGACGCTCCTGGCTCGCACGCTGGCTAAGATCCTGGACGTCCCCTTCACCATCGCCGACGCCACCGCCCTGACGGAGGCCGGCTACGTCGGCGAGGACGTGGAGAACATCCTCCTGCGCCTGATCCAGTCCGCCGACTTTGACATCGCCAAGGCCGAGCGCGGCATCATCTACATCGACGAGATCGACAAGATAAGCCGCAAGAGCGGGGACAACCCCTCTATCACGCGCGACGTGTCCGGCGAGGGCGTGCAGCAGGCGCTGCTCAAGATCATCGAGGGCTGCACCGCCAACGTGCCGCCGCAGGGGGGTCGCAAACACCCTCACCAGGACTTCATCCAGATCAACACGGCGAACATCCTGTTCATCTGCG
>JBGPMY010000170.1:0-4730 GCA_041487235.1 Dehalococcoidia bacterium | reverse complement strand
GCCCAGAAGGACGGCGGCGGCCTTCTCCCAGTCTGAGAAGTCCCGGAACACGAGCTGGGCGCCGCTCTCCCGCAACTCCTCCACGCTGTGCGTCCCGGTCGCCACGCCGACAGCGACCACGCCGTTCTCCAGCGCTGACGAGACGTCGTGCGGCGTGTCGCCAATGACCAGCACGTCTTGCGGCGTCGCACCGGCGGCCATGCGTTCGATGGCGGAGCGCACGACGTCTGCCCGGTCTAAGCTCTCTTCGCCGAAGCCTCCCTGCAGGCGCCCGTCACCGGCGTCGAGAAAGAACTCGTGGACCCCGTAGCGCTCCAGCTTCAGACGCCCCGCCTCGCTGAAGTTGCCGGTGGCCAGCCCCAGTCGCACGTCCGGCCTCTGGGATAACGCCTCCAGGAGCTGAGGGAACCCGGGCATCAGGTGGCCGTTCTTCTGGCCCAACGCCTCCGGCAGCAGGGCGTAGTAGCGGCGAGTGAATTCGTCCAGATGCGCCGCGCAGCCGCCCTCGATGCCGTGGTGGGCGAGGCCACCCTCCAGGATATAGCTGTCGGTGCGGCCGCTGAACTCGACGCGGGCGAAGCCGTCCTCGACGCCGAACAGCTCCTCGAAGGCGCGATTCATGGCCAGGCTGCCGGCGCCGCCGCTCCAGAGGAGCGTGTTATCGATGTCGAACAGGAGAACGCGGGTCAATCTCTACCCCTCGCGATGACAGGCGCCGGTTGCGCTCAAGCGGCGGGCCCGCAACTACTTGTCGACGGACAATCCCGCCTTGACCCAGGCGTCCGTCCCGCCTTCCAGGTTGTACAGACGCGTCAGCCCGGCGGCGGCCGCCATCTCGCAGGCCAGGGCGCTGCGCTGGCCCACGGCGCAGACGAAGATGAGGTCCTTGTCCCGCGGCAACTCCTCGCGGCGGGCATAGACGGTGGCGACGGGGATGAGCTTGGCATCGGGGACGTGCCCGGCGTTGTACTCGTGTGGTTCGCGCACGTCAACGATGGCGACGTCGTTCTTGCTGATCATCTCCTGAGCTTCCTTCACGTCGATGCGGGTGAAGGGCTCGCGTGGGTCTTTGGTGGCCATCTGGCAGGCGCCTCCTCTGCATCCGAGCGCGGTGCCGAAGCTGCAATTAACGCTCGGAAAAGTCTCTTTATTCATTCTAGCATCGGCGCACGGGCAATTGACAGAGGCGCGGCTGCGGCTATCATTCAGGCGAGAGGAGACCGTTATGGCTGACGCTGCACAGATAAACGAGCTGATAGACAAGATGACGGCCGAGCGCGCCGGGCTCCTGGCCGCCCTCGAGGCGCTCGCCGAAGAGCAGGCGTCGGCATCGCTGAAGGCGGACGAGTGGAACGCCAAGCAACAGATGTCCCACCTCTGCGAGATGGAGACGGCCTATCGGGCCTGGGTGCAGAGGGCTCTCGAGGAGGACGGAGCGAACGTGGACGGAGTGCGCGGCGAGCGCCCGGCCATCCCCCTGGAGCGTGCCGATCAGCACACCCTGGCGGAGCACCTGGCGGAGATGCGGCGCCAGCGGGGGAAGACGATGGCGATGATCGCCGCCATGAAGCCGGCCGACTTTGAGCGAAGGGCCAGCAACGCCCTCTTCGGATCGCTCACGGCGATGCAGTGGTTGCGCTCCTACTACCGGCACGACCGCATGCACTACGACCAGGTGAGCGGCCAGGAGCCGACCTACAAGCCCCGGTTCGCCGGCGGCGCGGAGCCTGACCAGCGGCGTCCGGCGGCTTCAGGCTAGGCGGGGCATGGCGCTCGGTCCTCCCTGGCGTCCACACGTTTACGTCACGCGCCGTCTGCCCGGTGGCGCGATCGATTTTCTTCGCCAGCACTGCGAGGTCGCGGTCTGGGAGGGCGACCTGCCGGTGGCGCCGGCGGAGCTGCGACGCCAGGCGGCGCAAAGCGATGGGCTGCTGACCCTGCTGACAGACCGCGTTGACGACGAGCTTCTCGTGTCGGCGCCAAGGTTGCTGGTGATCAGCAACATGGCGACCGGATTCGACAACATCGACGTCGCCGCCGCCGGCCGCCGCAACGTCCTTGTTACCCGAACGCCAGGGGTGCTCAGCGAGACGACGGCGGACTTCGCTTTTGCGCTGATGCTGGCGGCCGCGCGCAGAGTGGCGGAGGCGGACCGGTACGTCCGCCTCGGAAACTGGCAGAGCTGGGGCCCGGAGGTGTTGCTGGGACAGGACGTGCACGGGGCCACGCTGGGGATCATCGGGATGGGAGGCATCGGCCAGGAGATGGCGCGCCGCGCGCGCGGCTTCGGGATGCAGATCTTGTACCACAGCCGCTCGCAGAAGCCGCTGCTGGAGCGACGATACAAGATGACGTTCCTCCCTCTGGATGAGTTGCTGCGGCGCTCGGACTTCGTATCGCTGCACGTTCCGCTAACGCCGGAGACGCGCCACCTCCTCGGAGAGCGAGAGCTACGGCTCATGAAGCCTACGGCCGTGCTGATAAACACGGCGCGCGGGCAGCTGCTGGACCAGGCCGCCCTTTATCGGGCGCTGTCGGACGGCCGCATCGCGGCTGCCGCGCTGGACGTGACGGACCCCGAGCCGATAGCCCCGGACGACCCGCTGCTATCGCTTGAGAACCTTCTCATCACGCCGCACATCGCCAGCGGCAGCGTCGCCACGCGTTCCCGAATGGCCCAGCTGGCGGCGGAGAACCTGGTGCAGGCACTGGGAGGCGACGTGCCCAAGTTCACCGTCAATCGCGACGTAGTGCGGCGCTGGCGGCCTGCGGTCCGCAGGCGGGCACAATCGCCTTGACAGCGCCAGACGCGGGTGCTATCGTCGCCGAGAAGCAGGCTCCTCACAGACGTTCAGGATGGACTGTGCATCCCAGGCGGGAGCCTCTCTCCTCGTCTTGAGAACGGTATTATGCCTGAGGACAGCGGTAATCTATGGCTGGCCAAGACTCTGTGGGGCCTGCGAGCCGTGCAGTTCGGCGACTTCACCATCGGCCGCACCACGCAGCATTCCCCGGTCTACGTAAACCTACGGCTGCTGATCAGTAGCCCCAGGGCGCTGGCCAGGGCCGCCCGCGTCATGCACGAGGAGGTGCAGACGCGTCAGACGATGCGTCAAGCCAACGTGCGGCCGTTTCAGCGGGTCTGCGGAATCCCGTTCGGAGGGCTGCACCTGGCCACGGCGTTCTCCTTGCGCAGCCGGGTGCCCATGGTCTACATACACCCGGCCAAGGAGCGAAACGGCAGCCGCGTGTTCGTCGAGGGGCTGTACGAGCGCGGAGAGACGGTCCTGCTGATCGATGATCTGGTGACCAGTGGCGGCGGCATCACCGAGACGGCGAACTTCTTGAAGGTGAACGCGGGGCTGCACGTGAAAGATGTGCTGGTGCTGCTGGACCGCCAGGAGGGCGCCAAAGAGCAGCTGAAAGCCCAGGGCTACAACCTGATCTCCATCTTGGGCCTGGAAACGATGCTCAATTACCTCATGGCCAGCGGTCTGATCGAAGAGGAGCCCTACAGGAAGAGCATCGAATACATCCAAGGGCGACGCGCCCAACGTGGCCTCTAGCCACCGTTAGGCAGGACACTCAGCCCCCTCGCATTACAACGAAGCGCCCCTGCGCCCGCTCTCCGGATTCCGCTAAGCTTGTCTCCGGACTGGAGGCGACCCCGAAGCATGGGAGGCTTTTCAAAGCGTGAGCCGGAGAGTCAGCGGCGTGCTCCCGCGCCGCCCCCTACCGGCGACTTCGTGACCCTGGAACCCTCCGCGGTCTTCGCATACCTATCTTCAGCGCCGGAAGGGCTGGAGGCCGGCGAGGCCGAGCGACGGCTGCGCCTTCACGGCCCGAACGAGATCGCCAGGCCCCAGCGACCGCAGCTCCTTCCTCTCTTCTTCGCCCAGGTTAGCCACACGCTGGCCCTTCTCCTCTGGGCCGCGGCGGCGCTCGCCCTGCTGGCGGGGCTCCCCCAGTTGGCCTGGGCTATCGTGGCCATAGTCCTGATCAACGCGGCGTTCAGCTTCTGGCAGGAGTACCGCGCCAGCCAACTGGTGGAGGCCCTGCACGGACGCATGCCTTCAGGAGCGAGGGTGCGCCGCGATGGAAACGAGTTGCGAGTGCCAGCCACGGAAGTTGTGCCGGGCGACGTGCTTATCGTGCATCGCGGAGACAGGGTTGCCGCCGACGTGCGCCTGACGCACTCTGCTGAGCTGCTGGCGGACTACAGCATCCTCACAGGCGAATCGCAGGCGGTGGAGCGGACGCCGCAGGCCGCGCCGTACACGTCTCTTGGGGAGGCGACCAACTGCGTTCTGGCCGGGACCACGGTGCTGGAGGGCAGCGCGGAGGGCGTAGTCTTCGCCACCGGACGGGATACGGCCTTCGGCAAGGTGGCCGCCCTTACGCAGCAGCTGTACGCGCAGCCCAGCCCGCTGCAGCGGGAGATGGCGGTGACGGCCCGCATCATCGCTGCTGTAGCGATATGCGTCGGGGTTGTCTTCTTCGCCACGGGGTACGCCACGGAGAGGGTTTCCGCCAACGACGGTTTCCTGTTCGGCGTGGGGATTCTGGTGGCGCTCATACCGGAGGGGCTTCTGCCCACGGTCTCGCTTGCCTTGGCGCTGGGCGTCCAGCGCATGGGCCATCAGAACGCCATCGTCAAGCGTCTATCGTCGGTAGAGGCGTTGGGATCGACGAGCGTCATCTGCACCGACAAGACGGGCACGCTCACAGAG
>JBGPMY010000169.1:0-4766 GCA_041487235.1 Dehalococcoidia bacterium | reverse complement strand
GCCCGCGAGAAGTTCTTCTCCAGCAGAGAGGAGCCGGCGGCCAGCACCGACTCTCGCTCTTCCTTGGCGGTGAAGAGGCTCTCGACGAGCGCGACGAGACTGTCGACTCTCCGCCGGAGTTCGTCGTCCGGCGCGGCGGATCGCAGCGGCAGGTCGGCCAAACGGCGGCGCATCTCCTCCAGGTTGGGCCAGAAGGGAACCGGCGCTGCGAGGGGCCGTTCGGCGAGCCGGCAGCTCAGGTCCAACCGCTGTGTGAGGTCTCGTGCCAGGGTCTCCAGGTCACGAGGGGTCATCCCCAGCCCCAGCGCGCGATCGATCGCAGTAACGGCGTCTACGTCTCCGCCGAGGCGATCAAGGTACAGACGCCATCGGTCTTGCAGCCGCCGTTCGGCCAGGACCTGGTCTTGGATGCCGAACGAAGGGTCGATGCCCGCCTCCGCCGCGAAGGAGCGCAGCAGCGTCTGACAGAAAGAGTGGATCGTCGATATCTGCGCTCGGTCCAGGGCGCCCAGCGCTTGCTGGACCATGGCGGACTGCTCTGGAATATTGGGCGCGGCCTCTTCCAACGCCTCTCGGACGCGGTCTCGCAGCTCAGCGGCGGCCTTCTCCGTAAAGGTAATGGCGACGATACGCTCTATGGGCCGGGCGTTCAGGACCAGCGCCAGGAGTCGCTCCACCAGGGCCCGCGTCTTTCCCGTGCCGGCGCCGGCCTCCACGAACAGATTCTGGTCCAGCGCCTCGCGGATGCGAGCGTGCGTTCGTTCGTCCTGCAGATGGTCCGCCCCTGGCTGGGTCAACGCTCTTCATCCTCGCGCCTCGCTGCCCTCGCCACCTCCTGCCAGGGCGCCATATCGCGATCGCCCCCTTTGGCGGAAAGCTCGTAGTCCCGACGCCGGGAACAGATCCGGTCGAATTCGCAGAACTGGCAGTTGTGGAAACCGCCGTAGTACTCGTTTTCGTCTCCGGGCACCGCCGGGAATGACCCCGCCCGAATTCCCCCTACGATCGCCGCGATGGCCCGCTCAAACAGCGCGCGGTTCTCCGCCGTCGCCTCATAGGTGACGCGTTCGAACCCACCCTTTTGAGTGATGAACCAGTACATGGCCAGCGCCTCGGCGGCGTCCGGGACGGCCTGAAGGTAGACCGGCAGCTGGAGCTTGGTTCCCCCCATGAGCGGGTCCGACGTTATGTCAGCGAACCCAGAGCTGCTGCCCGTCTTGTAATCGATCACCCAGGCGCGCTTGCCGTCGGGCGTGCGGTCTATGCGGTCGACACGGCCTCGCAGCCGGACGCCCGCTATCTCCGCCGGCGGGATCTCGGTCTCCAGTTCAGTAGGCACGGCCCCGGTCTCGCGGCGGAAGGCGCTGTCCGCCTCCAGGAAGCGGCCGAGGTCAGCCCGCATCGTTCGCAGCTCGTGCTCGCTATACAGATCGAGCCCGGTGAGGCCTCGCTCCCCAGCCTGGGCCATCGCCTGCTGCGCCAGGCGCATGAGCAACGTGCGATCTTCTTCGCTCCAGGGCTCGCCGGGGGAGGGCCGCCGTCGCGCCTTCATCTCCTTGAAGAACGTGTCCAGAACCCGGTGGATCAGCTCTCCCCGCGCCGTCGCTTCCATCACGTCTCGCTCCGCCGGCTCCTCGACGGTATTGAGTCGCAGCAGGGAACGGGAGAGGTAGCGAAAGCCGCAGACGGCGTAGTGCTCCAGCGAGGTGGGAGAGACGGCCTTCTGCAACTGCAGCCAGGCGACATCGGACAGCGCCGCCAGGTTGCCGTCCCACTCCGTGAAGCGGCTGCTCCTTCTGGCCCGCAGCATGGAGACGGCCGCATAGAGAGGATGCCTTTGCTCCAGCGGCTCACCTCTCTGTCGGAGGCGGACGGCCTGCCGGATTGTGACCTCGGACCCGTCCACGGGCGGCCCGCGTAGGACAGCGGCGAGGGGTGAGGGAGCTTTGCGGAACCTGCCGTTAGCCGGAGACATCCGGCGGAGCTGAGAAGCCGTCGTGATGGACGGGTTCACCCTGGCGGCGGCTTCCACCATCAGGGGCGAAGGGTAGTACTCGCGGGTGCTGAGTGGCTCGTACAAAGGGCACGACCAGGTGATGGCGCCTCCGGCGGCCGCCGCCACGACTCGTCCGGCGGCGGCTTTCCCCCGCTCCAAGCGCAGGCGTGCGTCTTCGGTGTGCGGGTGCTCCCGGCGCAGGCTGGTCCAGACACGGTCGTCGATGATCGCGTCCGATTCAAGGCCAGCGGGCAACGCGCCCTCGTACGAGCCGCAGAGGACGACGCGCTTGAACTGGAGCCCGGCCGCCGCGCGGTAGTCAGCCAGGACGATCCCGTCGCCGAGGCGCTCCCGCCGGAGGTAGGCGGCTTCCAGGTTGGCCCGCAGCGCCAGTGCGAAGCTGGACAGGCTAATGCTGCCGCCCACGGCGCCCACGGTACCCAGCTGCTCGATCTCAGCCCGAACCTCGTCCAGCGCCTCCGCGTCCGGGTCCAGATAGGCATCGACAATCCCGCTGAACGCCTCGATGAAAGAGGTTGCGGGTTGTGGCTGTCGTAGCGGCTCCAGCCGCGTGATGAGGCTCTCCATTATCTCCTGCAGATCGCGCGCCAGGTCACGCCGGTACTCTACGGCGCGCACCCGCGACTCATCGTCCCGGCGCTTGTTGTCCGAGATCGCGCCTTCACAGTCGGCGATGAGCGCCCGCAGCCCCCTGGACCAGCGGTCTGGCCCGCGGGTGACGCCTGCCTCGCGAGAGACTCTGTCCCAGGCGGTTGCCAGCGCCCTCACGTCGCGGTTCTGGCCGGGCAACCACTGGCGGAGCGGCGCGACGCTGAAGAAGTCCATCGTCAACGTCCTGGAGAAGGCGCGCTCCGGGAGAAGGGCGAGAGCCAGCACGCCGCGGGCCGCCGGCGTCTCCATAAGGCAGATGCCGGGCAACGGGACGACAGGGATCTTCGCCGCCTCCAGGGCTTCTCGGAGGAGACGGCGGTAGCTCTGATCGGCGCTGTGGAACACGGCAACCTCGTCCAGCGCGGCGCCCGATTCCAGCGCCGAGATCACCTCACGGACGGCCTCGCGGGCCTCGCTGGCCGGATCGGACGCCAGAACGATGCGTGTCTCCGGCTCCGCCTGGGACTCGTGCAGCTCCTGGAAGGCGGGCGCGGCCTCCCGTAGGGCGGCGAGCAAGGCCACGCCGCCGGCGGACTCCGCGCCCGGCGGCACAACGTAGATGGCGCCCAGATCGCCCAGTGCGCCGGCGCGTCCCCGCTCCACGGCCTGCGCCGCGGCTTCCATGAGGTCTTCCTCGTCGTAGAACCCTGCCGTGTCCTGGCGGAACCGATCGTAGAGGCGCAGCACTTCGCCCAAGTGGCCGCTCTGCGGCACGTCCCTAACGTCGGAGGCCCCGGTGATGCCGCCGCGGCGCAACCGCCGAAAGACCTGGCGGAGCGCCCGCGCGTAGCCCGGCAGGTCTCGCACTCTGGCGAGAACGCCTCTAGATTCCAGAGCGACCTGCTGCGCCACGTGATCGCCGATCGGCCGCGCCAGGGGTGAGCGGCCAGCGGCCGCCAGGTGCCCGGCGGCGAGAAGCTCCGCGATACGAGGCAGTGTTTCGAAGCGCACGGCAGCGAACGGCCCCATCGCGGCCAGTCGCCGGCGCATCTGGAGTCCGGCAGCGTGGGAAGGCGTTACGACGGTGACGGGGGCAAGGGGGTCGCGCTTGCGGTCAGCGGCGATGGTAGTGAGAGCGGACTGAACGTCAGGCATGGCTCCTCCGAGTCAGCTCAGGGTGAAGAAAGCCGCGTGATGTCGTCAAGGATAAGAACCCTATCATGAAGCGTCAATCGCCTGCGCTTTCCCATAACAGGATCAGCCTACCTTTATGGTGAGAGTTTGGCGAGAATCTTATGTCACACTGGCATCAGAAGAAAGGCAAGTTATATGCCGGAGGCGGTGGCAGATGTCTGACAGGATAATAGTTATGGTGTCTGATCTGGACGATGCTAAACACGGCGAGATCAGCGTTATGGAGGGCCCGCACAGGGCGGCGCGCCTGGTTGAGACGCTGCTGGAAGCTGGGTTTGACCAGGCGCGAATCCGCGTCTTCACCGGCGACGAGATGGAGATGCAGGTCACGCATCGCCCGGTGGTGGCTCTTGTCAACAACGACGTGGGGGCCCGCCCCGACGAAGCCCACGAGCCAGCCGAGGAGCCCGCAGAGGCCGAGGCGGATGCGGAGCTGGTGGCAGCCGTGCCCAAAGCCAAGGCAGAGCTGGAAGAGGTGGCCGCCACGCCCTTCGTCAAGGACGGCGTCCGCTTCTCGTCGCAGTTCCGCCCCGCATAGCGCGCCATAGATCGCGACCTATACGCGCGCCGAACCGAGGTCGCCGCCGCCTGCAGAGCGAGGGGCCAGGGGTCCCTCGCTCTGCCGCCTTACCCAAGGCCCTCGCGTGAACCGGCGGGAGTCGAAACGTGCCCATCACCGCATCCCAGCGGTGTAGCCTCGCTCTCCCGCAAGAATGGCCTGGTAGCTGCAGACCTTCAGGTCTGCCTGCGGGGCTGGGCAAGAACTCCGGGAGCCTGGATCTCCACCGCACCTTGAAACGTGCGGCATGAAACGCCGCACTCCGGCTGCTGGAGGGCGCCCCTAAGCCTGGCTACGGCCCTCATCCACCACTGCGTGGCCGAATGCCGCAGCGCGGGCGCGGGGCCCGTCATCATCATTCGCCGAGCCAACGGACACGCCCAAGCAGATGTACGCCGCAATGGG
>JBGPMY010000168.1:0-4777 GCA_041487235.1 Dehalococcoidia bacterium | reverse complement strand
CCATCCATGCGGCTGGTCGTGGACACGATCGAGTTCGGCACGCGGGAGATGCCCCAGTGGAACACCATCAGCATCTCCGGCTACCACATCCGCGAGGCCGGCTCCACGGCGGTCCAGGAGCTGGCTTTCACGCTGGCGGACGGCTTCGAATACGTGCGCTGGTGCCAGGAGCGGGGGCTTGATATCGATGAGTTCGCGCCGAGACTTTCGTTCTTCTTCAACTGCCACAACGACTTCTTTGAAGAGGTCGCCAAATTCCGCGCCGCCCGCCGCATCTGGGCGCGCGAGATGAAAGAGCGCTTCGCGGCCAAGAACGAGCGCTCCTGGTGGCTGCGATTCCACACTCAGACAGCCGGAGTATCCCTGACGGCCCAGCAGCCGGAGGTGAACCTCATCCGAATCACCATCCAGGCGCTGGCGGCCGTCCTGGGCGGCGCCCAGTCACTCCATACGAACGCCATGGACGAGGCGCTGGCCTTGCCCAGCGAGAAGGCGGCGCGCCTGGCCCTGCGCACACAGCAGGTGATCGCGCACGAGTCCGGCGTGGCCAACACGGTGGACCCCCTGGGCGGCAGCTTCTTCCTGGAAGCGCTGACCAAGGAGACAGAAGAGGAGGCCTACGCTTACTTCCACAAGATCGAAGACCTGGGCGGCGTCATCCCGGCCATTCAGTCGGGCTTCTTCCAGCGCGAGATCGCCGACGCATCCTACGACTATCAAAGGCAGATCGACGCCAAGGAACGCGTCGTCGTCGGCGTCAACGAGTATCTACTCGACGATCCGATCGAGATCCCGATCCTGAAGATGGACCCCAGGGGCGAGGAGCGCCAGATCGAACGCCTTACGCGGGTGCGCCGCGAGCGGGACGATCGCGAGGCCAGCCGCTGCCTGCAGGCGCTGGAAAGCGCTTGCCGCGGCGACAAGAATGTGATGCCATATCTACTGGAGGCCGTGAACGCTTACTGTACGCTGGGCGAGATGTGCGACGTGATGCGGGGCGTCTTCGGCCTGTACCAGGAAGACGCGGTCGTGTAGCGGCGCCCCACATCCACAGCACCAGCAATAGAGCAACGGAGCAATCGGAGGAGCGCAGGCCGGGCTGCTGCGTCGCTTGACTAGCTTAGGGTTGAGGCGTTGGGGGGCAGCGGAGTATAGTATTAACGTCTGCCCCGCGTACTCATCTCCCGACGTTCGGAGGCAGGGTCGCAGTCCGGGAGATTTCGCCCCGAAGCCCACGGGGAGTCCCAAAGGAGGACTCATTGGCAAACAAGCTCTACGTTGGCGGCCTTTCTTACGACACCACGGACGAAGGCCTCAAGGCATTCTTCGAGCAGGCTGGTGTCGTCGAAACGGCCTCTGTAGCGGTGGACCGCTATTCTGGGCGCTCGCGGGGATTCGGCTTTGTGGAGATGACGAGCAGCGAGGAGGCGCGCAAGGCGATCCAGGAGCTGAATGGCAAGATGCTGGACGGTCGCACCCTGACCGTCGATGAGGCCCGGCCACCACAGCAGCGAATGGGTGGCGGCGGCCGCGGCGGCGGCTACGGCGGCGGCGGTGGTGGCGGCGGCAGAGGTGGCGGTGGCGGCGCCGGCGGTCGACGCGGGGGTGGGAGATGGTAGAGCAGCGCACGGAGGCGGCATCGCCAGAGGCGACGGCCACCGGTTGCGCGCACCACTGGCAGATAGAGACCCCGGCGGGCGAGACCAGCGAAGCCATGTGCAAGTACTGCGGGGCCAAGCGCAGCTTTGCCAACTACAACCAGCGCCGAGCCACCGCCCGAACAGTGAAGCCCCCTGCTACCGGCGTCCGAGCGTAGCGCCTGCTGGGGGCACGTCCGCACGAATCATCGTCGAAGGCCAGGCTCAAGCCTGGCCTTCGACGATGTTAGGTAACCGGCTTTCGTTGACGTTGCCGTAAAGGACGCCTTATCATGGGCGCGCCCTGCCCACCGGCAGGTCCTTTCATCAAGTCAAGGAGCGCCCATGTCCGTCGCCGAGGTGATCGACAAGGCCAGGAGCCAGGGACGCACCGTCCTCACTGAGATCGAGTCCAAGCAAGTCCTGGAGGAAGCTGGCATCCCGGTCGCGCGGGCGCAGCTGGCCCGGACGGCGAAGGAGGCCGCGCAGGCGGCGGAATCGCTCGGATTTCCGGTCGTCCTCAAGATCGTCTCGCCGGACGTCACCCACAAGTCGGACGTAGGCGGAGTGAAGCTGGGCCTGAGCTCGGCCAAGGAGGTGGAGGCCGCCTTCGGAGAGATCGTCTCCTCGGTCAAGCAGCGGCAGCCGGACGCCCGCATCGAGGGCGTGGCCGTGCAGAAGATGGCCGCCCAGGGCACCGAGGTGATCGTGGGCATGAGCAAGGACCCGCAGTTCGGGCCGGTGCTGATGTTCGGGCTGGGCGGAGTATTCGTGGAGGTGCTCAAGGACGTTGCCTTCCGCATCGTGCCGCTGGAGCCGCGGGACGCGCGCCAGATGGTGCGCGAGATCAAGGGGTTTCCCGTGCTGGAGGGCGTGCGCGGCCAGGAGCCGGCGGACCTGGAGTCCCTGGAGAAGCTGATCCTGAAGCTATCGGAGTTCGTGGAGGCGCACCCGGAGATCGAGGAGCTGGACCTGAACCCGGTGTTCGCCTACAAAGACGGCGCCCTGGCGGTTGACGCCCGGATCGTCATCGGCTGATGGCCACGCGTAGCGTTCCCAGGAAGTGGCCCACGGGCCTCATCGAGGTGGCGCCCGGCGTCTTCGGCTACGTGCAGGCGGGCGGCGTCACCGGCGTCAGCAACGGCGGCCTGATCGTGGGCGACGACGACGCCATCGCCGTGGACGCGCTGTTCGTGCCCAGCATGACGCGCAAGTACGTCCGGGCGCTGAAGAGGGCGACCCGCAAGCCGCTCACCCACCTGATCAACACGCATCACCACATCGACCACATCGGCGGCAACCAGTTCTTCGAGCGATCTCAGATCATCTCCCACATCAACGCGCGGGAAGAGATGGCGCGCTTCGGCATCCCGCTGGAGCTGCTCACGCGCTTCATCCCGCAGTTCGCGGAAGAGATGAAGCAGCTGCGGCTGGTCCTGCCACAGATCACCTACGCCGGCGAGATGATCCTGCACCAGGGCCAGCGGCGCATCGAGCTACTGTACCTGGGCCCAGCGCACACCGCCGGCGACACGCTGATCTACTTACCGGCTGAGAAAGTGCTGTTCGCGGGAGACGTGGCGTTCCACTACGTCGTGCCCGGCCCCTTCGACTGCCACGTCAGCGGCTGGATCCGCGTCTGCGACCGCATCGCCGACCTGGACGTGGAAACGATCGTCCCCGGTCACGGACCCATCGGCACCAAGAAGGAGCTGCGGGAGATGCGCGACTACCTAGCGCTGCTGCGGCGGGAATCGCGACGCTCGTTCCATGCGGGGGATACCCCACAGGAGGCGGCGCGCAAGCTGAAGGTGGGCGGCTTCTACACCCAGTGGGCGAACCCGGAGCGTCTGCCCCTGCTGGTGGACCGGCTGTACATGGAGTTCCGGGGGGAGATGTAGTGGCGGTTGCCGACCGGCCCAGCTCGAAAGCTGGGGCATGACACGACCAGAGTCCCCGGTGGCTGCCGATAGCGATCTCCTGAAGCGGCTGGACCGGGCATTCAACCCCCGCACCGTCGCCGTCGTCGGCGATAAGCGGGCGATGGGCTACCTCTGGCTGCGGGCCATGAGCGCCTTCCAGGGGAAGCTCTACTCCGTCCAGATCGACCCCAGCGAGATCCCGGGCATCGAGGAGATGGGCGTCACCAACTTCAAGAGCCTGGCGGAGGTCCCGGACGAGATCGACTACGTCGTCTGCGCGGTGCCGCGGCCGGTGGCGGCACGCATCGTCGCCGACTGCATCCAGAAGAAGGTGGGCGCCGTCGCCCTGTTCACCTCCGGCTTCGCGGAGACGGAGACGGAGGAGGGGATCGCCGCCCAGGAGCAGGTCACGGAGCTGGCGCGCAACTCCGGCCTCCTCCTCATCGGGCCCAACTGCATGGGAATATACAACCGACGGCTCGGCGTGCGGCATAGCGCCGATCAGCCGGCCGGGGACGCCGGCAACGTGGGGTTCATCAGCCAGAGCGGCACGCACTGCATCAACTTCTCGCTGGTGGGCGCCGTCCACGGCATCCGGTGTTCGAAGACGGTCAGCTTCGGCAATGCCGTCGTCCTGGACGCGCCGGACTACCTGGACTACCTGGCCAACGACCCGGAGACCGAAGTCATCGCCATGTACATAGAGGGCGTGAAGGACGGACGCCGCTTCCTGCGGGCGCTGCGAGAGGCGGCGCGACGCAAGCCGGTCGTCGTCTGGAAGGGCGGCGTGACCCGCGCCGGGTCGCGGGCCGTCTACTCGCACACCGCGTCGCTGGCGACGGCGCCGGCGATCTGGGAGGCGGCGATGCGGCAGGCCGGGGCCGTGCAGACCGACAACCTGGACGAGACGATCGACGCCGTGAAGGCGCTCGTCTACGCCAAGCCGGCCACCGGCAAGCGCATGGGTCTCATCGCCATGACGGGCGGCCAGTCGGTGGTGATCACCGACGCTTTCGAGCGGGAACGGCTGGAGGTGCCGCTGCTGACGGCGGCCTCTTACGAGAAGCTGGCGTCCTTCTTCAACATCATCGGCGGCAGCTACCGCAACCCGCTGGACGCCGGCGGCACTATCGGCATGGGGTTCGTGCCCGGCAATCTGCAGAAGCTGCTGGATATCCTGGAGGAGGACGAGAACGTGGACGCCGTGGCCATGGAGGT
>JBGPMY010000167.1:0-4784 GCA_041487235.1 Dehalococcoidia bacterium | reverse complement strand
TCGGCAACACTCCGCTGGTCAAGCTGTCGCACATGAGCCCTAAGCCGGGCGTGAACATCTACGCCAAGCTGGAGGGTCACAACCCCACCGGCAGCCTCAAGGATCGCATCGCCCTCTACATGGTGCGGGCCGCCGAAGAGAGCGGCCAGCTGACCCACGACAAGACGATCCTGGAGCCGACCAGCGGCAACACCGGCATCAGCCTGGCAATGGTGGCGCGTGTCAAGGGATACCGGTTGCTCTGCGTCTTGCCGGATATCGTCACGCCGGAGCGAGAGCAGTTGCTGCGCGCGTTTGGCGCCGACGTCGTCTACGCCGAGGGCGCCCGCAGCACCAACGATGCTATCTTCAAGGCGCAGCAGATGGCGGCGGAGGACCCCGACCGCTACTTCATGCCCTACCAGTACGGCAACGAGAACAACCCCCGCGCCCACTACGAGACGACAGGCCCGGAGATCGTGCGGGACCTGCCGGACGTGGACGTCTTCGTCGCCGGACTGGGGACGGGCGGCACCCTGACCGGCGTGGGCCACTTTCTGAAGGAACGCAATCCACAGGTCAAGATCATCGCCGCCGTGCCGCACCCGGGTGACCTGGTGCAGGGGCTGCGCGCCCTGGAAGAGGGGTTCATCCCTCCGGTGCTCGACGAATCCGTCCTGGACGGCCGCATCGTGGTGGACTCGCGCTCGTCCTTCGCCATGGTGAAGGAGCTGATGGAGAAAGAAGCGATCTTCGCCGGCATCTCCTCGGGCGCGGTCATGCGAGTCGCCATCAAAGCGGCGGAGCGGCTGGAGCGAGGCAACGTCGTCGCCCTGCTGGCGGACGGGGGCTGGAAGTACCTCTCCACCAGCCTCTGGACCAAGGACTACGGCGACCTACCGCCGGACGAGGTTGAGGGCAAGATCTGGTGGTAGGCCCTCGACCCGCCATTCTGAGCGGCCCTCCATCTGTCATTCTGAGCGACCGAAGGGAGCGAAGAATCTCGGCGGTCGGCTGGACGTACTACGCAGGCCCGCCGGTAGCCTTCGTGGAACGAGGGCGTGTCTAGATGGGCCGCTTTTTCATGTACGCGACCATCGGCGCCCTGGCCTTCTTCGTGCTGAGCGCCACTTTCGTTATCGAGAGCGGCGGCGGGTTCACCGCCGCAGTCTCCCAGGTGTCCGTCCACAATCTGAGGACATCGCCGCAATCGTTCCGGGATCGTCAAGTCACCACTCAGGGCACGTTACGGTTCGCCAAGGAGACCGCGCGCTTCGAGATCGTGGACGAGGAGAACCAGGCGGTGCTGATCCTGAAATACGATTCGGACCGGCTGCGAGAGCTGCAGAACCGGAAGGTGAGCGTCGCCGGCCGCTTCGGTTTCGACGCGGAGCTCGGTATCTACATCGAAGCGGACATCGTGAGCCCGCTGGACTAGAGGCATGCTGTCCCTGGAACGGCGCTATCTGGACGAGGCCGTGGCCCACGCCAGGGAAGACGCCCCCAACGAATGCTGCGGTATTATCGCCGGCAACGACGGTCAGGCCGTAAAGCTGTTCCGCGCCACCAACGCCGAGGCCAGCCCTTACCGCTACAGCGTCGACCCCAAGGACCTGTTCCGAATCTACCGTGAATGCGAGGAGAACGGCTGGAGCTTCCTGGCGATCTACCACTCGCACACTGCCAGCGAGGCCTATCCGTCCCCCACGGACGTGCGGCTGGCGTTCTGGCCGGGGGCGTACTACGTGCTCATATCTCTGCGGCAGCCAGACAGCCCCGTCGTTAGGGCCTTCCGCATTCTGGACGGGACAGTCAGCGAAGAAGAGATACAGGCCGGCTAGGGCCTCTTCCCACTGTCATTCTGAGCGGGGAAAGGCCTGTTCCCTGCCCCACGCAGCTTCGCGAAGCCTGTCCTGAGCGTAGTCGAAGGGGAATCTGGGGTTGGGCGGAGAGGTGGGTCAGGCCATACCGCCGACGGGCTAGCGGGAGCGCGCTTCAACAACCGCTGCAACCCAGATTCTTTGTCGTTACGTCTTCGCTTGCAGCTCCCCGCACGACGTTCACCCCCCAGATTCCTTCGCGAAGATACCTTGGTCGCTGCGAGCGGACGTCATAGCCGCTCAGAATGACAGGGGAGGTTGGCTAGCGAGGCCTATCCATCCCCTACGGACGTGCGGCTGGCGTTCTGGCCGGAGGCGTACTACGTGCTCATATCTCTGCAGCAGCCGGCCAGCCCTGTCGTTAGGGCCTTCCACATCCTGGACGGCGCCGTCAGCGAAGAAGAGCTGCGGGCCACTTAGACAGAATACCCCGCGCCGGCCGCGGCCGGTGACTGCCCAGTCTCATTGCTCTGAAAATGAGATCGAAACGTCTCCCTCCGCTCATGGTTCGAGAGCCCTTCGGCTGCGCTCAGGACAGGCCTCACCACGAGCGGGCCGGGAGCCAGTGCCAAAGGCAGACCGTTCGCCTTACGACGACGCTATTTCCCGCTCATCCTGAGGCCCTCGAAGGACGAGCGGAGCGACAAGGGTGCTGTCCACGCTCGACTACATTTTCGTACTTCGTGGTCCGTCTGAGGCGCATGTGCGATTCTGAGCTCCGCGGAGTCTTTGCAGACGCGGGATTCTCCGCTACGCCTAAGACGAGTGAAGGGCCAGGTTTGAGCCTGACCCTTGTGCCTTAGGGTGATACAGCCTAAGGCTCGAACAAGCTGTAGACGAAGACACCCGTGGTGAAGTTGTTATCGGGCGCATCCGATATTAGAGGAATCATCACCGCCCAGACGGCGAAACCTGCCAGCACCGCCACCATCACGTGCATCGGGGCGATGGCCGGGTACGCCGATCGCAACCCGAATATCGTGTAGAAGAACATGGCGCCGATGGAGAGAATGCCAAAGGCGAACCCGATCTGCGGTATGAAGACGAGGAATCCGAGCCCGAACGGGATGTAAGTGAGCGTGACTAACCTGACGATTGCGTCGGCCGCGGCGGTCTCCCGGTACACCTGCGTCAGGACGACATAGGTCACGAGCACCCCGGCCAAGAAGAGCAAGGCGGTGAAGATGCTCCCCAGGATGACGGTATCTACGAACCAGCCGCTGGGCGTGTAATCCAGCACGACCTCGCCCCACAGCCACGAACCGAAGCCGGCCAGCAGAACCGCCACCGCTGCCGCTGCTATCGCATATGGCGTAAATGCCGCGTCGTCCCGGACCTCCTCGAAGGCCGTGGAATCCAGAAGGAGCGCTCGCCTGATCCGGGCAAGAACCTGTTCCGCCGGCATAGTTCCCTCCCAGTAGATGCGGGGCTGCTAGACGGCCTTCGCCTGCTCCTCCCTGAACATCAGGGCACCGGCTACGACCAGGGCGGCGACGCAGATGATCCCGAGGAAGAAGCCGAAGCCCATGTTGCTAGACTCGTCCAGCAGCTTGATGATGATGAACAGCGCGGCGACCCCCGCGGCGCCCAGGTGGATCCTCGGCCACGTAATCCCACCGACGTTGTCCGGCAAGGTTCCCTCCTTGGCGAATGCCTTCACCAGGACGACGCCGGCCATTGCCAGGCCAATGAGGATGGCCAAGATAGACCACATCGCCCCCGGCGACTGCCATCCGCTCCGGTGGACGCTGCCGAAATCCACGCCCCCGACAGAGCCGAGGTTGACGCTGTACCACGGCAGGAAGCCGGCGATGAACAGCACCAGGGCCGCTATCGGTATTATCTTCTCGCCGAGGCTCAGACCCTTGAACTTGTCCACGTACGCTTCCATACGGGCCTCCTTGAAGACGGGCGGGGGTAGTATACCGTCCGCCGCCTCACAAAACGACAGCCACGATCATGCCTGCCATATCTCTTATGAGTGGAACGTATCCCCTTCCCAGCGGCCTGTCAAGAGTTATCTGTAAAGTGCTTAAGCCATTGGTCATTCAACTCCCGCAACGGCGCGAGCGGTTGCGGCGCGTGAACCCCACTGCTAAATTGTGCCTTAGTCGCTGCTGGTCTTGGAATACAGATGGAAGAACAGACTCACATCGCCGTGCGCCGGATGGCGGAGATGGCTGGTATTACACTGACGGAAGATCGATTGACAGCCCTGGCCGCCAGCCTCCCCCGCACGCAGCGAATGATCGCGGCGCTGGCTGACCTGGACTACGGCGAGACTGAGCCGGCAAACCGCTTCCGCCCTCCGGGAAGCCGCCAGCCGTGACGGCCGTGAATCTAGCGCAGCTGACCATCGCAGATGCCGCGAAACTGATTGGCCAGCGCCGCCTGTCGCCGGTCGAGCTGACTGAGGCTTGCCTTCAGCGTATCGAGCAGATCGATGGCCGCCTGAACGCCTTCATAACAGTGACCGCAGAGCAGGCGCTGTCGCAGGCTCGAACAGCCACAGACCAGATCGCCGGGGGCGACTACAAAGGCCCCCTTCACGGCATTCCAATCGCCCTCAAGGACATCTTCGACACGGCGGGCGTGCGCACCACGGCGGGCTCCAGGATCCTGGCGGACCACGTCCCTGACCATGACGCGGACGTGGTAGTGCGCCTCAAATCGGCCGGTGTCGTGCTCCTGGGCAAGCTGAACATGCACGAGTTCGCCTACGGGGCCACCGGCGTCAACCCGCACTACGGGCCGGCCCGCAACCCCTGGAACAGGGAGCGCATCACGGGCGGGTCCAGCTCCGGATCGGGGGCCGCCGTCGCCGCCGCGGAGTGCCTGGCCGCTCTGGGCACAGATACCGGCGGCTCCATCCGCATACCGGCCTCCCTTTGCGGCATCGTGGGGTTGAAGCCCACTTACGGGCGC
>JBGPMY010000166.1:0-4879 GCA_041487235.1 Dehalococcoidia bacterium | reverse complement strand
CGGCCGTGCGCTGGGGATCGACACGATCATCGTCGACCACCACACCATCCCGCCGCGGCTGCCGGACGCCGTCGCCATCGTGAACCCAAAGCGCCCGCAGAATCGCTATCCCGAGCCAGAGCTAGCCTCGGGCGGTATCGCCTTCAAGCTGATGAGTGCCCTCTACGAGCTTTTGGGCCGGCCCTGGAAGCCGGAACGCTACCTGGACCTGGTGGCCCTCAGCACTGTCTGCGACATGGCGCCGCTGCAGAACGAGAACCGCTGGCTGGTGAAGCGGGGCCTGGCCGCCCTCTCGCGCACGGAGCGCCCCGGCCTGCGCGCCCTCATGGAGGCTTCCGGCGTCGATCCCAGGCGCGTCGACGCCGAGGCCATCGGCTACGCCCTGGGCCCCCGCCTGAACGCCGCCGGCCGCCTCGCGCACGCCCGTCTCGCCCTGGACCTCCTCCTGGAGGATGACCCAGAGCGCGCCATGCAAGGCGCCCTGCAGCTCACGGCCCTCAACCAGCAGAGGCAGCAGGCCACGGCCGCCGCCATGGAACTGGCGCAGGAGCTGCTGGCCGGCGAAGACCCGCGCTCGCCGCTCATCTTCATCGGCCATCACGATATCCCGTCCGGCATCGTCGGCCTCGTCGCCGGGCGTCTGACCGAAGCGCGCTACCGTCCGTCCGTCGTCTACGAGATGGGCCAATCGACCAGCCGCGCCAGTTGCCGCAGCATCCCGGAGTTCGACATCACGGGCGCCCTCCGCACCTGCGCGGAGCTGATGCTGCGCTTCGGCGGACACCGCGCCGCCGCCGGCTTCACCGCCGACAACCAGAATCTCCCCGCCCTCAAGGAGGCGCTTCTCCGCCAGGCCGAGGATGTCCTGGAGGGAGTCGAGCTCACTCCGGTGATCGATATCGACGCCGCCATCCCGCTGCACCGCGTCAACGGCGCCCTCATCCGGTCGCTCTCCGGGCTGGCGCCCTTCGGCCAGGGCAACCCGGAGCCCACCTTCCTCAGCCGCGACTTGGAGGTCACTGACGTCCGTGCCGTCGGCGACGACGGGACGCACCTCAAGCTCAAGCTGCGCGACGGTCGCGTCACCTACCCCGCTATCGCCTTCGGGCTCGGCGCTGAGGAGTTCGAGCACCTCGACATCCGCCCCGGCCAGCGCCTCGATGTGGTGTATACTTTCTCTTCCGACAGGGGCTTCGACGGCGGACTAGAGCTGCGCGTGAAAGACGTGGCGCCGGCAGGCCTGCCTGTCCGGTAGGCAGGCCTGTCCTGAGCGGAGTCGAAGGGGCAGGAGACAGCGATATGACCATCTACCATAGACCGTCCGGCACAACCAGGTTCTTCAACCGTGTATTCGGCTGGCTGGCCTCCGTGGGCCTGACCCCCCGAAGCATGATCAGTCTCGAGGTCAAGGGCCGCCGCTCCGGACAGCCGCGCTCGACCGTCGTCAACTGGGTGGAGCACGGCGGCGAGCGCTACCTCGTCTCTCCGCGCGGGCACGCCGAGTGGGTGCGCAACGTCCGCGCCGCCGCCGGCGAGGCCGTCATCCGGCGCGGCGGCCGCACGAAAGTGCGGCTGGAAGAGGTGGTGCCCGCTGAGGCCGCGCCCATCATCCAGGCGTATCTGAAGAAGACCGCCAGGGTCACCAAGGGCCTCTTCGGCGTCGACCCTAAAGCCCCCATCGAAGAGTTCGAGCGCATAGCCCCGGATCACCCCGTCTTTCGTATCGTGACCCTGTAGAGGCGCAGCATGCTGCGCCCCTACAGCTTCCTGCCTTTCTCCCCGTAGTCCCCAAACGGCGCGTCCCGACGCCGGACGGCCTCGCGAAACCCCTCCTTCATCGCCAGGTCGCGCCAGGCGATCCCCTCCGGCGTGTGCCGCGCTATGCCGTCGAGCAGCGTGCCCAGCATCTGGCTAGTGCGCAGCCCCATGTTCTCGTACGCCTGGTTCACCAGCAGCTTGCTCATCGCCAGCTGGTTGGCCGGGATGTTCGTCAGCTTCCGCGCCATCGTCTCGACGGCGGCTGCCAGCTCGTCCGCGGGGACGGCCTTCGAGGCCAGCCCCAGCCGCTCCGCCTCCTGGCCGCTCAGCGACTCTCCTGTGAGCATCAGCCGCTTGGCGTGCTCCAGCCCCAGGCGGTAGACCCACATCACCGTCGTCGGCTCGCCCCAGATGCGGGCCGGCGGGTAGCCGATCTGAGCATCCTCGGCGACGTAGATCAGGTCGCTGCACAGCGCCATGTCGGTGCCGCCGCCCACGCACCAGCCGTGCACCTGCGCGATCACCGGCTTGGGGCTCTCCCACAGCGACATGAACGCCCGCACGTTGCGCGACATCCCCAGGTAGTCGCGAACGGGGTCCCACTGCCCCGCCATCGCCCGCTGGGTGGCGTCCTCGGCCCGCGTCCCCCAGTCCAGGTCGTACCCCGCGCAGAACGCGCGTCCGGCGCCCGACAGGATGATCACCCGCACGCCGGCGTCCTCGTTCGCCGCCGCGACCGCGTCCCGCAGGTCGGCGATCATCTGCGCGTTGATGGCGTTCAACCGCTCCGGCCGGTTCAGCACGATGCGCGCGATGCCATCGCCCGCCGTGTAGTCGATCGTCTCCAGCTTCATGCGGCCTCCTCCCTCGTCATGCAGTCTGATCCGACTCCATGACTATAGCGGGTTGCCGAAGCGAGCGCCGCTTGCTGTGAGCGTAGTTCGTAGGGGCGCGGCTTGCTGCGCCCTTCCCGCGTATACTACCTCCGTGCTCGTCCGCGACCTCCACCCCTGGGACATCACGACCGCCGAGGCGATCGCTCTGCAGAAGCGGCTGGCCCCCGGCGTCATCCTCGATGGCGATCCACAGAACGTCCGCCTTGTCGCCGCAGCCGACGTCGCCTTCGTGGACCGTCCGCACCGCCGCCAGCCGTCGCTGGCGCGCGCCGCCGTCGTTTTGCTCTCGTATCCTGAGCTCGCTATCGTCGAGCAGCACGTCATCGAGACGCCCGTCGCCTTCCCCTACGTCCCCGGCCTCCTCTCCTTCCGCGAGACGCCGGTCATCGCCCTCGCCTTCCGGGAGCTGGCGGGCCGGCCGGACCTCCTCCTGGTGGACGGCCAGGGGTACGCGCACCCGCGGCGCTTCGGGATCGCCTGCCACCTGGGGCTGCTGGCCGACGTTCCGACCATCGGCGTCGCCAAGAGCCTTCTCTGCGGCGAGCACGGCCCGCTGCCGCTGAAGGCCGGCAGTCGCGTCCCCCTCGTTGACGGCGACGAGGTCATTGGCCTTGTCCTGCGCACCCGGCAGGGCGTCTCGCCCCTCTACGTCTCCGTCGGCCACCGCATCGCCCTGCAGCAGGCCGCCGGCTGGGTGCTCCGCTTCTGCCGCGGCTACCGGCTCCCGGAACCGATCCGCATCGCCGACAAGCTGTCCAAGGGCCGTGCCCTTTAGGCCATCCGCCTCGCCCGCTGCCGCCTGGCCCCTGGTTCTCGGTTCTCGGTTCTTGGTTCCCTGGCTCTCTGGCTCCCTGGTTCCCCTGACCCTCCGACCTTCTCCCTGTATAATCGAAGTAGCGGAGGTATAACGATGCAGGACAGCAGACCAACCCTTAAGCAGTTGCAGGAGCGCATCGCCCACGTCCTCCGCCGTCTTTGACGTCCCCGCACTGGAGCAAGAGATAGCCGGCCTGGAGGCGCAGTCCGCGCAGCCCGGCTTCTGGGACGACCAGCAATCGGCGCAGCGGGTCATGCGCCGTATCGCCGAGGCCCGCGAGCAGGTCGAGGCCTGGCGCGGCGTCGAGTCCAAGGCCGGCGACCTCGTGCAGCTTCTGGAGCTGGCCGAGGCCGAAGCGGACGAAGAGCTGGCCCAGGCTGTCGCCGTCGACTCAGCGGCGCTCGCCGAGAGCTTGGAACAGATGGAGCTGTCCCTGGCCCTCTCCGGCGAGTACGACCGCCGCGACGCCATCCTGGCGATTCACGCCGGCGCCGGCGGCACCGACTCCCAGGACTGGGCCGAGATGCTCCTGCGCATGTACCTGCGTTGGTGCGACAAGCGCGGCTACGCCGCCAGCGTCCTCGATCTGATGCCCGGCGAGGAGGCTGGCATCAAGAGCGCCACCGTGGAAGTCCGCGGGCGCAACGCCTTCGGCTACCTGCGCGCCGAGCGCGGCGTCCACCGCCTGGTGCGCCTCTCTGCCTTCGACGCCTCTCACGCCCGGCACACGTCTTTCGTTCTGGTAGAGGTGATGCCCGAAGTGGAGAGCGAGGCGGAGGTCTCCGTGGACCCCGACGACCTGCGCATCGACGTCTTCCGCGCCAGCGGCCACGGCGGCCAGAACGTCCAGAAGAACGCCACGGCCGTACGCATCACGCATATCCCCAGCGGCATCACCGTCAACTGCCAGAACGAGCGCTCTCAGAGCCGCAACAAGGAGCTGGCCCTGAAAGTGCTGGAGGCCCGCCTCCTGGAGAAGGAGCTGGAACGGAAGGCGGAGGAGCAAGCCCGGCTCAAAGGCGAGCACGTCTCGGCCGGCTGGGGCAACCAGATCCGCTCCTACGTCCTGCACCCGTATAAGATGGTGAAGGACCACCGTACCGGCTTCGAAACGAGCGACGCCGAAGCCGTTCTGGATGGAGAGCTTGACCCGCTATTGCGCGCCTACCAGAAGGCCACGATCGGTGACTAACCGATCCGTTCGCCCTGAGGGTATCGAAGGGACCCGGCAGCGCCAGCGAAGGCTGAGCGCGTCGAAGCCTGAGCGCTTTCCGTGTCAGCAACCCGTCCTCAGATCGACATGGAAGGCGCTTGCAGCCGCCATCCTGCTGCTCGCCGTGATGCTTGCGCCGGCGCTCCTCGTCGCGCCGCCGGCTCTCGCCCAGACCGGCCCCACCGTCACCGACGG
>JBGPMY010000165.1:0-4882 GCA_041487235.1 Dehalococcoidia bacterium | reverse complement strand
TCGGTCGCGGCGGAGTGCGGCAGGGGAAAGCAGGGGAGATCGAGCATCTGCACAGCGCCGGGCCCATCGGCCGTGACTGTGAGGGACTGCGACCGCGGCTCCCAGTACGGCAGCTGCACGGGCTCCAGCCGGACGTTTTCCAGCCCGAACGCCTGGAAGCGCTCCAGGCAAAACTGCTCCGCCCAGCGGTCGGCGGCGTAGCCGGGACGCCGGACGCCCTGGGCGAACACCTCCTCGATCCAGGCGTAGATGCGCCCGGTCGGCGGTATCAGCTCATCGTTGGGCACTGCGGCCTCCTCTACTCGTATCGCAGGGCTTCCGCCACGGGTATCGTCGCTGCCTGGCGGGCCGGAATGTATGTCATCACCAGGGAAGCGAGGAACGTGAACACCGCGAGGAGGAAGATCTGCGGCCAAGGGATGTGGTAGCCGGAACCCTGGCTTGGGAACTGATCGCTGGTGACCAGGAAGTACGAGAGCCAGATGGCGAGTCCGATCCCGGAGGCCAGTCCCAGCAGCGTCACGAAGGAAGACTCCAGGAGGAAGCTGAGGGCCACCGTGCTGCGCTTGTAGCCGATGGCTCGCAGCATGCCGATCTGCTGCCGCCGCTCGACAACCGTGCGGAAGGCGATGACGCCGACGGCCGCTATGCCGACGAACAGCCCCAGCCCCATGAACGCCTGCATCAGGTAGAAGAAGTTGCGCGAGAGGGCCTGCTGCTCATCAGCCCGCTCTTTGAGCGACACAGCCTGCACGCCGGCGGTGAGCAGGGTGGACTCGATCTCCTTGGCGACGTCCTTGGACTGGTCCGGGTTCTGTAGTCCCACGTAGTGCCAGGAGCGATCTGGCTCTCCGAAGACGTCCTGGAATGTCCGGTCCGGAATGTATAGTCCAGGGAACGTGACGCTGGCGCCGACGCCGATGACACCGATGATCTGGACGCTCCTGCTGCGGCCGGACTTGGGATCGTGTATCTGCACGGAGATGGGGTCGAAGACTCTGTCTCCTTCTCTGATTCCGGACACCTGGAAGGAGCCTTCGCCGCGGAAGCCGCCCCTGCCTGTGGCGAAGGCGTCGATCAGGGCCGCGTCATCACGGCTCTTTAGCGCCTGCCAGACGGCGTCATCGCTCTCGAAGCCCCGGGCCCGCTGCTCGAGTGGTATGTTGCCGCCTTCGATGAAACCGTCGTTAACACCGAATATCTGGAACTCCTCGAACTTGGAGTTCGGGTCCTGGCGCGCCTGGGTGGCAGCAGGCCCGCCGGCCAGGCTCAGCCGGCCATTTGTGCGAAACCCATTAGGGGCGGTCGATCCGGAGGTGCGCAGGGCGGCGGACAGGTCGCTGATAGGGTTGTTCGGGTTCTCCTGGACGACGATATCCCAGCCGCCCCTGGCGCTGTCGTCCAGGAAAAGCTTGTCGAAGTTGAGGTTCATCGTTGACATCATCGTGAGAGCGAAGACCACGAGCGAGATCATGGCCAGCGTCATGCCGGTGCGGAACCTGTTCGCCAGCGGGTAGGCGACGGCGGTCTTCATGGCAGGCAGGATGGAACCGAAGGCGCCGCCTAGTCGGGATACGACGGCCAGTATCAGGTCCGCGTTGTAGACGACGACGAACGTCGATGCCGTGACCATGGCGATGCCGCTGAGGAAGAACATCTCGATATCGCCTTGTAGCTTGCCGAAGAGGAACTCCAGCCGGCCGCCAGCGACGAATCCCCAGAATACCAGCAGGAGCCCGCCCACTGCCGTGTATACGGGCCGGTCCGGTAGCTTGAACAGGCCTAGCGTCCGCGCCACCCCGGCGGCGATCAGGGAGAAGCCGAGGGCGAAAGGGAAGGCTTGATTGCTGTCCAAGCCCAGCCAAGAGAAGAGCGATCCCAAGATGAGGCCGCCGCCGGCGACGATCCAGGCCCAGGGCAGTCCGAATCCCTTGCGCAGGAGCAGCCAGAGCCCCAGCGGCGGCGCGATCATAGCGGGAATCGCCAGCAGCACCCATAGCCAACGAGTGCGTCGTCGCTCCTCCGGGGGCCGAATGTCGGATGTGCCGCGAATGGCGGCCACGATGTTCAGGTTGGAGACACGCCACGATGCGAAGGTCACTGTCGCGAACGTCAACACAACTCCGAGGGCGTAAGAGATGGCCAGGGTGCGCGCCGTCACATGCGGCTGGATGCTGATGTTGAAGGACGAAGACGCGAAGATGGCCGACATGACGTAAGCCATGCCGAAGGCAACCACGATGCCCAGGGCGGCCCCTACCATGGCCGAGAGGACGTTGTATGCCATTCCTTCCGACATGAACATCTGGACGAGGTGACCGCGCTTGGTGCCCACAGCCCGCGCCATCCCCATCTCCGGCCTCCGCTCAGCGGCTAGCATGACGAAGATCATGACGATGAGCAGCATGCCAGCGCCGATGGAGAAGAGGCCCAGCAGCAGGAAGAACGTGGCCATGAAGTTGCCGAACTGTTCGGCCTGGTCCACGGCGTCCTGCTTGGATGAGCCCAGGTCCAGTTGTAGCCCGCTCTGCTTGATCAGTTGTTTCAGGTCGCGCTCCACTGGGTCGGTCAAGCTCACCGAGTCCCGCACGCCGCCAACGTTGGATACAGCGACAAAGCTCACTCGGTCATGTCCAACCAGCTGGTGGAGGGTGTCCAACCTGGTGACCATTCCCTCCTGGTTGTCCTGGCGGTTAGCGCCGGTGAGGACGCGGTCCTTGACGACATCCACGATGGTGAAGTCGTGGGGCCGGTTCTGCACCCAGACCTGCACGCGATCTCCGGGCCTGACGTACAGCTTGTCGGCGGCGCTCTCATTCATGTACGCCTGATCCGGCGCCAACAAAGTGACGTCCAGAGTGTCCCCGCTGCTGGCGGAGATGACGTCGGGGAATCCCTGAAGGTATGTGGTATCGACGCCAGCGAAAGTGACGGAAGGCTCGCTCAGGCGCGCGGTAGGGTTAACGACCGGCACCTCTTCGAAGAGGACGCCGGTGGAGCCGTCTACGTCGGCGTTGTTCGCTTGTTGCAGAGCCGCCTGGAACCTCTGATACTGGTCCGCCGTAACGTCAAGGCTGCTATCGCCCTGAGTGCCCGCATCGCCGAGGCTCTGCGGCTGCACGGTCTCGTCGATGTGGCCGAGGAGTGAGTAGGCCTGGTTGCTGATGCTGTAGTCCACCGTGTCGCCGGTAGCGAAGGCGGCGGAGATGATGAGTGTGCTCAGCATCAGACCGACGATGATGAGAACTGTCTGCGCTACGCGTCGAGGGATGTTTCTGAGGCCGATGAGGAAGATGATGCGGTTACGCAGCGCCACGTAGGCGACGCTGGCCAGGGAGACAGCAAGCAGCGCCAGGAGCACGATCATGATGGAGTTCATGGGAATGCCGAAGAGAGCGTCCATCTGCTACGCCTTCTCGCCTTCGGTCGCTGGAGCCCAGATGCCCGCCTCGCGGTCGATGACGCGCTCGTCGCGGATGATCTGTCCGTCCTGCATGCGTATGATGCGCTCGGTCCGCTGCGCCACACCGTAATCGTGCGTAACGAGAACGAACGTCTGCTTGTGTTTCTGATTCAGGTCCTGCAGCAGGTCCATGATCTCGCCGGCGTTGACGCTATCGAGGTCGCCTGTTGGCTCGTCGCCCCAGACGATGGCCGGCTCGTTGACGAGCGCGCGGGCGATCGTGACGCGCTGGCGCTGGCCGCCGGACAGCTCCGAGGGTTTGTGCCCGGCCCAGGGCGTCAAATGCACGACTTCGAGGGCGTTCATCGCCCGTCGCCGCGCCTCTCGGGCGGGCACGCCTGAGACGACGAGGGGCAGCTCGACGTTCTCGACGGCGGACAGCACCGGCAGCAGGTTATAGAACTGGAAGACGAACCCCATGCGGCGTGCGCGGTACTCCGTCTTCTTGTTGTCGGACATCGTGGCCAGGTCCACGCTCTCCACCAGGATGCGGCCGCTATCGACCACGTCCAGCCCCGAGAGGCAGTTGAGGAGGGTGGTCTTGCCGCAGCCGGAAGGGCCCATGATCGCCACCATCTCGCCGCGACGGATGACGAGGTTGACGCCGCGCAACGCCTGCACCTGCACCTTGCCCGTGTCGTACGTCTTCACGACATCGATCGCCTCGATGATCCGGTCCTGGTCCTGTGACACTGAGGCGCTAGGGTCCGACGCCGGCTCCGCGATGCTCATGAGAGACTCCTATTCAGGGCGCGCTCCGCCGCCACCATGGTAAAGGGACGCCTGCGGACAGCTATTCGAGCTATTGGTACCTGCTCCCCGCGCGGTTAGAGGACGAGCCACTTCACAGAATTGTCGACGTTGTAGGGCGGAGACGATCTCAGGCACGCCTCTCCTGACCCTACCCATTCTAGCGGACGCTCAGGGGAGCGGCAAAGGCGCGAGGGGCGCAACGCTGGCAGGCTGCAGATGGCGTCCGAAGAGGGAGGCGAAGTGGCGGCTCAGCCGCTCGCCGACCTCGGTCAGGGCCGGCGCGTAACCCAGGAGCCGCGCCATAGATGTCACGCCTCTATCGTGGATGCCGCAGGGAACGATACGCTCAAACCAGTCGAGATCGACGTCCACGTTGAGCGCCAGGCCGTGGCTTGTGACCCAGCCGCCCGTCGCTCCGCCCGGCCGGCTGACCCGCACGCCGATGGCGGCGATCTTCTCGTTCCCGACCCAGACGCCCGTCAGGCCACACGCGCGCTGGCCCACGATGCCGTAATCAGCCAGCGTGCGCATGATGACCTCCTCCAGGTTGCGGACGTAGGTCACCACTCCCAGCCGCGCCTCCCGCAGATCGATGATAGGGTAGGCGATCAGCTGGCCCGGCCCGTGGAACGTTATGTCGCCTCCCCGATCGGTCTGGACTAGGGG
>JBGPMY010000164.1:0-4947 GCA_041487235.1 Dehalococcoidia bacterium | reverse complement strand
CGATCACCTCTCCGCCGTACTCTTCAATTACCACCTCATGTTGGGTAAGTTGCTGCTTCACCCGGTCCGCATTGGCCGCCGGAAGATCGATCTTGTTGATCGCCACGATAATTGGAACGCCCGCCGCCTTGGCGTGGTCGATCGCCTCTACAGTCTGCGGCATGACGCCGTCGTCGGCGGCGACCACCAGGACGGCGATATCGGTGACCTTGGCGCCGCGGGCGCGCATGGCGGTGAACGCCTCGTGCCCCGGCGTGTCGATGAAGGTGATTTTGTGTTCGTTCACATCCACCTGGTAAGCGCCGATGTGCTGGGTGATGGCGCCCACCTCCTGCTCTGTGACCTTCGTCTGGCGGATGGCATCCAGGAGGCTGGTCTTCCCGTGGTCCACGTGACCCATCACCGTAACCACGGGCGGCCTGGGTTGCAGCAGCGCTTCCTCTTCCTCCTGGACCTTTGCCTCCGCCACCGCCGTTGCCTGGCCCTCCAGCTCGGCCGCGAACCCCAAGTCTTGCGCCACGGACGCCGCCACGGCATACTCCACGCTTTGGTTGATGGCCGCCATCACGCCCCGCTTCATCAGCTCCTTGATTACGTCGATCGCAGTGACGTGAAGCAGGTCGCCCAGCTCGCGGACGGTCATCCGGCGCGGCAGGGTCACCGACTTGCTTGCCGTTGTCACCGGTGCGGCGGCGCTGCCGTTCGTCTCATCGCTCATCACAGGACCTCGGCCGCGCGCAGGCCAGTGGCGAAAGATCGTAGCGCCTCGACGTCATCTGCTGAGATCGGCGTATGTAGTGACCGTTCCAGGCGGCCCTTGGCGATCGCCGCCTCCCAACATTCTTGCCTTGGGTGCAGGTAGGCGCCTCGTCCGGGCTGCTTGCCCGTGGGGTCGGCGATCACTGCGCCTGTCGGCGTGCGTACCACGCGGACAAGGTCGCGCTTCGTCGTAACATCACCGCAGGCCACGCACGTTCTCTGTGGTAGCCGCCTGGGGCGCAAAGAAGGTTTGGCGGCAACTCTAGGCATCAGGGTCGTCCTGGCTCCACTCCAGGCTGGCGTCCGTATCTTCGTCATCTTCCTCGGCGACAGCCAGCCGGCGTCCCCGTCTCGCGGGTTTCTTGGCCGGAGTGCCCTCGGCCTCCGCCGCCCGCTCGCCCTTCTTGGCCTTCTTCTTCTTGGGCTGGGTCAAGACCGTACTGAGGTCTTCAGCAAATCGGATCTTGGGCGGCGCAGCCTCTGAGGCCACCGCAGCCGGAGCGGCCTCCACGGCGGACGTTGCGGCGGCCGGAATGGCCTCTTCTGCTGGCGCCCCTGCGTCTCCCGCGGCCTCCTGTGCCTGTATGACTTCCATCCACGGCTCTGCCGCTTCGGCGCGCGACGCGCCGGCCGGGCCTTCCTCCGCCGTGGGCGTCCTTTGTTTGGCGGAAGGCTCTGCGGCAGGGGCGGCGGCCAGCGCCTCCTTCATAGATGACTCCGGCTTGATGTCGATGCGCCAACCCGTCAGCTTGGCGGCCAGGCGGGCGTTCTGTCCTTCCTTGCCAATGGCCAGCGACAACTGCCGGTCCGGAACGATGACGGAGGCCGTGTTGTCCTCATTGCTGACGCGCACCGTCAGGACCTGCGCCGGGCTGAGCGCGTTGCCTACGAAGCGCGCCGCATCCACATCCCACTGGATAACGTCTATGCGCTCACCATTTAGCTCGTTGACGATGTTCTGAATGCGTATTCCCCGCAAGCCGACGCAGGAACCAACGGGGTCGACACCCTCCTGGCGGGTCGTCACCGCCACTTTGCTGCGATAGCCGGCCTCCCGGGCGATGGACTTGATCTCCACTACGCCCCGGTAGACCTCTGGCACCTCCAGCTCGAACAGTCGCTTGAGCAGGCTCTTGTGGGTGCGCGAAAGGATGAGCTGGGGGCCCTTCATCGATCGGTGCACCTCCAGCAGGTAGAACTTCATGCGCTGGCCCGCCCGGTAGTGCTCGCTGCGCACCTGCTCGGCGGCCGGCAGCAGAGCTTCCGTCTTCCCCAGGTCCACCACGATCTGCTTCGGATCGATGCGCTGGACGACGCCCGAAACGATGTCCCCCTCGCGGCTGGAGAACTCCTCGAACACCATCTCCCGCTCTGCCTCGCGCAGACGCTGCAGAACGACCTGCTTGGCCGTCTGCGCCGCGATCCGCCCGGCCTGCGAGGGATGGACCTCCTCCAGCATCACGTCTGCCAGCATCACGTCAGGTTTCATGCGACGCGCTTCTGTCAGCGCGATCTCGGTCTTAGGGTCCGTCACTTCCTGCACAACGCTGCGCTCAAGGTAGACGTGATGATCGCCCGTCTCGCGATCGATGCGGACGGCTATGTTACCTGTGATTTCGCTGTCCTTCTTGTAAGCGGAGACAAGGGCGGCCTCCATCGCCTGGAGCACCACCTCTTTGGGAAGGTTCTTCTCTGCCGCCAACTGTGTGATGGCGATCATGAACTCGCTCTTCACGCCGGCCTCTACCTCCTGAACGCCCCTGGCCCCAACCACCTGCGGGGCAGGCGATGGGCCAAAAAAAAGTGGGTGCCACCCCACTCCATCAAGAGAGCGTATTACTCCCAAACTATAGCACTGTGGCCCCAAGACAACAAGCCATATTTCCGACCGGATTACCGTTGAACGGAGATGCAGGCGGGTGGCTCTAGCTGCCCGAAGGTGCCTCAGACTGGCGAGCCGTCGTCGCGCCGTATTTCGGCGACGATGCCAGCAGCCGCCTCCGCCAGCGGTATCAGCCGGCTCTCCGCCTGCGTGCGCCCCTTCACCTCCAGCGACCCCTTCTCCAGGTTGCGGGGGCTCACCGTCACCCGCAGCGGCATCCCCAGCAGGTCGGCGTCGTTGAACTTGACGCCCGGCGTCTCCTCGCGGTCATCGTACAGCACCGTCAGGCCGGCCTCGCGCAGCCGCTCGTACAGCTCCTCGGCCGCCTGCCGAACGTCAGGCCGGTCGGGCTGCAGGGCCACGATGTGTACGTCGTACGGCGCCAGCTCGCGCGGCCAGACGATCCCGTTCTCGTCGTGGTTGGCCTCGATGACGGCCGCCAGCAGCCGCTCCGTGCCGATGCCGTAGCTGCCCATCACCGCCGGCCGCTGCTTCCCGTCCGCGTCCAGGAAGGTGGCGCCCAGCTTCTCCGAGTAGAACGTGCCCAGCTTGAAGATCTGCCCCATCTCGATGCCGCGCTTCAGGTCCATCGGCGTGCGACACTCGGCGCACTGATAGCCCTCCTTCGCCAGCGCGACGTCGGCGACGATCTCCGCCTTCCAGTCGCGGCCGTAGTTCACGTTCAGCAGGTGGGCGTCCGGCTTGTTGGCCCCGGCCACCAGGTTGCGCTCCTGCGGCACCAGGTCGTCGGCGACGACGAACACCTGCGCCCCCGCCGGCATCCGTTCCTCGAGCCCGACGGCGGACGCCGAGCCGGCGACGAACCCCGCTCTCGTCGCCTCGTCCTCCGCCATATAGCGCAGCTCCACGGCGCCCAGCGCCTTGCGCAGCTTCGCTTCGTTCACGTCCATGTCGCCGCGAATGGCGACGAACACTGGCTCCGAGCGGTCGGCGTAGGTCGCGGTGTAGAAGACGGCCTTGCAGGTGCGGGACTCCGGGATGCCCAGGTGCTCCGCCAGCGCCTGGATCGTGTACAGCCCGGGCGTCGGTATCTCCTCGATCGCTTTCGGCTCTTCGTCGGCGTGGGCGGGCTCCTTGACGAACGCCGCGACCTCGGCGTTGGCGGCGTAGCCGCAGTTGGGGCAGAGCAGGCAGGAGTCCTCGCCGTACTCCGTCAGGTAGATGAACTCGTGGGTGTCGCGGCCGCCCATAGCGCCGGAGTCGGCCAGCACGGGCACCGTGGGCACGCCGCAGCGGTCGAAGATGCGCTGGTAGGCGTCCCGCATCTTCTGGTAGGAGACGTCCAGCCCCTCGAAGTCCACGTCGAACGAGTAGAGGTCCTTCATCGTGAACTGGCGCAGGCGGATGAGCCCGCCGCGAGGCCGTGGCTCGTCGCGGAACTTGGAGGCGATCTGGTACAGCAGCAGCGGCAGGTCGCGGTAGGAGCGCACGTTGCGCTTGAACACCTCGACGAAGGATTCCTCGTGGGTCGGGCCCAGGACGAACTCGCGGTCGCGGTGGTCCTTGAGGCGGAACAGGATGTCGTTCATCGTCTGGTCGCGGCCGGTCTGCTGGTAGGTCTCGATGGGCAGGATGGAGGGCATCATCATCTCCTGACCGCCGGCGGCGTCCATCTCCTGGCGGATGATGGCCTCGATCCGCTGGAGGACGGCCCAGCCCAGGGGCAGGTAGGAGTAGACGCCGGCGGCGATCTGGGCGACCATGCCGGCCCGCAGCAGCAGCCGGTGCGAGGGCGTCTCCGCCTCCGCCGGCACCTGACGCAGCGTCTTGCCGAACATCTGGGACATGCGCATGGGGAGAGGATAAGGGGCAAGGGGTCAGCGGGTCAAAGGGGGTGAGGGGGCGGAGAACCGAGAACCTAGAACCCAGAACCTAGCGGTTCGATCGCTACCTGTGATTGAATTCAGGCGGGCGTATCTGGGGTTTGATTGTTGCGGTAGAGAACTGCGTCCAGGACCCGATTTGTATTGGCGGCCTGCTCCTCCGTTTGATTGTCTTTGAGGGAGGTGAGGGCGCGGTTGAGGAGCTCGCGGAAGAGGAGGTTGGCGGTGCGCTCCGCCTGGCGCTTGTTGGCGCGCTGGCGGCGGGCGAGGCGGATGAGGACGTCGCGGGTGGTGGGGTGGGCGGCGAGGGCCTGGATGAGGGCCTGGACGTGGGCGGAGTTGCGCCCGTGCTTGAGGGCGTTGAGGTTGCCGTGGGGCGCGCCGGCGCCGGGGCGCCTTCCGCCGCGCCCGGGTTTGTTGGCCACGGATTGTCGCAGATTGGACACGGATGCGCCTCCCCGG
>JBGPMY010000163.1:0-5005 GCA_041487235.1 Dehalococcoidia bacterium | reverse complement strand
GAGGGTCCGGGCCAAAGGCGCCGCGGCGTGCGACTCGCAGGCTAGCGTCACGCGTCCAGACTCGATCCACTGTCCAGACACGCGGACCTTGAAGCCGTCCGCCGTTCTCTCCAGGGTGCGCTTGATCGAGTCGCCATCTGCGCTTTCTTTCTCGAAGTGCGCCGCCTCGATGGCGTCGAGCGCCGCCATCAGCTCCTCGCGCGCTGATTCGAGCCGGCGTAGCATGTCTTCCAGCTCCAGGCGCGGCGCCGGGCTTCCTTCTGTCACTCCTTCTCCTCCAGCGGTTGCCGGCCGGCGAAGCCGACGTCGAGCTCGTGCCACCATGAGATGCGCTCTTCGCCCAGCTTCCAGCAGAGGTACACCTCGTGTCCGTGCATCATGCTGCGGAAGTCGATCAGACCCTCGTCGATGCCTTTCAGTTCGCACCCCAGCGCCAGCACCTGTTCGATCAAGCTGTTTATCCGGGTCGCGGCGCTCTCCATGCCCGCCAGCGCCTCTTTCAGCTCGTCTTCGACGACGTGGCCGTTGGACCGCATCGTCTGCGCCAGTTCCGCCGCTTTGGCCTGAAAGCGGTCGTGTTCCAGCTTCAATTCGCGCATCTCCATCAGCAGGAGTGTGAGACGCGGCAGTAGACGCCCCGCCTCGGCGAGTGTGAACTGGCCGTCCGCCATGGCTGGGTCTCAGTATGGCGCACGAGCGGTAGACGGGCAAACGGATTCTTTACTGAACATCAACCATATCTTTACCCTTGTACCCCCCGCTTCCCGCACTATATTGCCATAATGGCGGAAAACGTATAGCGTAAGGAGGAGGAAACCATAATGCGCAGGAAGATTCTGGCCTTTGTGTTTGGAACGGCTCTGCTGATGGCGCTCGCCGTGCCGGTGCTCGGTGCACCCCTTGGCAGTGGGACCGCGGAAGCCAATGACAAGGTAACGATCTGTCACAGCACAAGCAGCGCGACCAACCCCTTTGTGATCATCAACGTCGACTCGCATGCCGTGGACGCCCACCTGGCGCACCACGACGGCGATGACAGTCTGGGTTCCTGCGGCGAGTAGTAGCCGCTAGCCATCTCACAACTGAATACCGTTGGCCAGGGGCCTGCGCAATTGGCGCAGGCCCCTCGCTGTTTTCTTGGCGGACGTTACGGCGCCCCCTCGGGGGCGTGTCTCAGCTCCCGGTCTCTCACCCGCGTCCCCTGCTTCTTCAGCAGCCGCGTGCTGAACAGCACGTCGTGTTCGTACGCCTCCAGCCCCAGCTCGCGCGAAATCGCTGAGATCTTGGCCAGCACCTCCTCGCGCGACATCCCGTGCACCATGGCGAAGACGTTGTACGGCCAGCCGGGCGCACGTGGCCGGCGATAGCAGTGCGTCACCTCCTGCCGCTGACCCAGAGCACGCCCGATCTGGCTGACGCGCTCGTCAGGGACGTTCCACACCGCCATGCCGTTATGGGTGACGCCCAGGGCGTAGTGATTGGGGACCGCCGCCAGCCGCTTGGTGACACGCCGATCCAGTAGCGACTCCAGCGTCGCCAGCACCCGATCCTCGCTTGTCCCCAGCCGCTCCGCGATCTCGCGATAGGGCTGTGCGCACAGCGGTATCCCCTCCTGCACGATAAGCAGGACCGCGCGCTCGTCATCAGTCAGGACGTTCTCTCGTGTCCCCTGTCTCATGTCTCCTGTCCCGCTCCATCCACCGGCAGCTCGTAGTAGAACTCTACGCGATACTCCTCCAGCGTGGGCAGGTTGATGACCGGCAGTCCCGTCTCGTCCTCGATCTCGCGGATGACGCGCGCGATGTCCGCCTCGTCCTCGGAGGAGATCACGAACCAGAGATTGTACTCGTGCGTGCGCTCGTAGTTGTGGGAGACCTGCGGGTGGCGGTTGATGGCCTGAATGACCTCTTCCAGGCGATCCGGCGGCGCGGACGTGGCGGCCAGCGTGCGCTCGCCTCCGAGCTGCGGGGCGTTGAGGATCGCGCCCAGCCGCGTCAGCGCCCCTTCGTCCAGGAGCCGCTGCAGCCGCTCGATGACCTCCCGCTCCTCGATCTCAAGGGCCCTGCCCACTTCGCGATACGGCCGCGACGACAGCGGGAACCCCTTCTGCAGGCGGTTGATGAGGAGCTTGTCGGTGCGGTCTAGGGTGATCGTCATCGAGCACTCCGCCGGGTTCAGATCACACCCCTGACGGCAGCGCCGACGGCTCGAGCGGCGTGTAGCGGGTGATCGGCTCGAACAGGTCGAGGACGGAGCGGTCCTCGCTGATCCCCCGCAGCGGCCCGCCTCTGGCAGAGATCAGCCGATCGCGCACGAAGAAGCGCGCCACCGCCGCTTTGCGCGCCGACCCGGTCTTGCGCAGCTCCTCCTCCGCGCTCTCCAGCAGCAGCGCCGCCTGCGTCAGGTCCGCCAGCCAGGCGGTAACCCGGCGGGCGTGCAACTGTCGCAGGTCATCAGAGGCGGTGGCCAGGAAAGCGATGACCTCCTGGGCGTCCCGCCGCGCCTGTGCCACGGCGTCCTTGATGGCGGCAAGCGCCGGATGTTGCGCCGTGGAAAGGGCCTTGTCCACCCTGTCCAGCAACGCATCGTGGGCGCTGTCCTTGGCCATCGCCCGCCGCACGTCCAGGCAGATGATGTTCTCCGTGCCCTCCCAGATGGTGTGGCACTGGGCGTCGCGCAGCTGGCGCGCGGTGGGCCAAGTCTCGATGTAGCCGTTGCCGCCCAGCATCTCCACCGCCTGGCTGGCCAGCTCCAGGCCGCCGCGCGCGCCGCGGAACTTGGTCAGGGGCACCAGGATTCGGTACAGCCGGCGCCCGGCCTCGTCTCCCGTCGCGCCCGCCAGCGAGGCCGTTTCGAAGACGATGGCGGAGACGGCCTCAACGGCCACGGCCATGTTCACCAGCGTTTCCCGCACCAAAGGCAGCTCATCCAGGCGCTTGCCGAAGGCCTGCCGGTGGGCGGCGTAGATCGCCGCTTCCAGGAAGGAGCGTCGCATAATCCCCAGCCCCATCGTGGCCACGCCCAGTCGCGAGCCGTTGACCATGCTCATCATGCGATTCAGCCCGCGGGCCTCAGAGCCACCGTCCGGGCGCGGACTGCTGAGGCTGTAGGCCTCCGCGTCCACGAAATCGATCTCGGCCGTGGGAACTGAGCGCGTGCCCAGCTTGTCCTTCAGCCGCTTGATGCGGATGCCGTTGGGCGAGCCGTCAGCCCGCTCCGCCGGCACCAGGAAGAGGGCCAGGCCGCGCAGCCCGCGCGGCGCGCCCTCGGGGAAGGCCAGCGTGACGATCGCCCTGGCGTCCACGTTGGAGCAGAACCACTTGGAGCCGTTCAGCAGCCACCTATCGCCGTCTGGCTTGGCCACTGTCTCGCTGCTGGCCAGGTCAGAGCCGCCGCGGATCTCGGTCATGAACATCGCCCCGTCCCAGGAGCCGTCGAACGTCGGCGATTGCAGGTGGGGCAGGACCAGCTCCCGCACCGCCGGCGGCGCGTAGCGGTCCACCAGCGCCTCTACGCCGCCGGTCATGCCCGTGGCGCACACCATTCCGGTGTCGGACTGGCTCAGGAGATAGGTGAAGGCTGAGCCGAGCACCGCCGGCAGTTCGCGGCCGGAGGCTCGAACGCCGTGAGGGCCGTGGTCCCAGACGTCGCGCTTCTGGGCGATGGCGTCCGGGTGATGCACGATGCGGGAGGTCTCGTTGCCCAAGGCGTCGTACCGCTCCAGCCGCGGCGGGTTGCGGTCTATCACCTCAGCGCGGGTCGCGATGGGCCCGCCGCACAGCTCCCCCCAACGCACAAGCGTCTCCTCCGCCCAATCGCGGTCCTGAGGCGGGATGTGGCGCTCCATCAGTGAGCGCAGGTTGGGGTCGATCAGGTACCAGTTCTGGCCGATCGCCGAATCGAAGGCGCCGTAGTCGATGGGCGCGGTCTTGGCGATATAAGCTTCCGTCTTCATGGAGATCCTCTCTTCCGGCGGGGTCGCGTCTCCGTGATCCCTGCTATTGCACGTTCACCAGTTCCACGTCGAACACCAGCGTGGCGTTGGGGGGGATGGGCCCGCCTGGCGTACCCCGGTCGCCGTAGCCCAGCGCCGGCGGGATTACGAGCCTCCGTTTACCGCCCACGTTCATGGTCGATAGCCCCTCGTTCCAGCCCTGTATCACCTGGCCCAGGGTGAACTCCGCCGGCTGGCCCCTGTCGAAGGAGCTGTCGAACTTGGTCCCGTTCGCCTGCAGCCAGCCGGTGTAGTTGACGAGCACCTTCTGCCCCAGCGCTGGCGATGCCCCGGTCCCTGGCTGGATATCGATGTACTGCAACCCCGAAGCCGTTGTCACCGTCTCCCCGGTCACCGGCGGCGGGCCGGCTGGTGCCGTCGCCGCCGGCGTCTGGCCTTCCGGAGTGGGGACCGGGGTCTGGCCCTGGGGAGTCGGCGCCGGCGTGCCAGGCAACGTCGTCGCGCTGACCGATGCCTTTGGGACATTCGCCGCGGTCTCTCCTCCGCCGCCGCCGAGCACGGAGACCAGCACGATCGCCACGAGGATCGCTATGACTAGCACAGCGGCGCTGCCGCCGAAGACGTATGGGTTGGAGGTGACCGGCGCGATCACGCGCTGGATCGCCTTCTGCGCCGGGTGCGCCGTCCCTGTTGCCTTCATCCTGCCCAGCTCGCGATCGTAGTCGGCCCGCTTCCGCCTGTCGCTGAGCACTTGGTACGCCTCGGTGATCTCCTTCATGCGTAGCGCAGCCTTGGGTTTCTTGCTGGTGGCCGGATCGTAAACCCTGGACAGCCTGTCGTACGCGGCGTCGATCGTCTCCTGGCTGGAGGAGGCGTTCACCTGCAGGATCGAATAATAGTTCCGCTCGCTGCTCACTGCGCTGCTACCTCAATCTGGTGGTCGTGCTTCCGTGTGATTCATCGATGTGAACCAATTGTACCCGAAACTGCGTTGCACGCCACCGCGCACACGCTGCCTCCTGACCTCCAACGTCCAATCTCCTACCCCCT
>JBGPMY010000162.1:0-5006 GCA_041487235.1 Dehalococcoidia bacterium | reverse complement strand
CTGCCGGCGCTGTTGGGGTCCGACGAGCGGGCCATGCCCACCACCCCGCGGATGTACGGCTCGTTGGTGAACTCGGCGGGCAGGGTGTAACCGGGGCCACCTGAGCCCGAGCCGGTGGGGTCCCCGGCCTGCGCCACGAAGCCAGGGACTACGCGATGAAAGGTGACACCGTCGAAGTAGTGGTCTCGGGCCAGGAAGACGAAGCTGTTGACGTGCTTCGGCGCCAGGTCTGGCCACAGCTCGATGGTGAAGTCGCCTCGCACTGTCTTGACGATGGCCGTGTACTTCTTGGTCGTATCGATAGTCATGTCGGGCGCTTTCGGGTATTGCTTCACGGTGACCTCCGGCGCTGTCCCTGACGGCGGCTTGCAGGCGGCTGGCTGGCTGGGCTGCGCGGACGCCGCGACGGTGGGCGCCACGGTGGAGCCCGGAGAGGCGGTGGATTTCGTCCCCTCGTCGCCGCCGCAGGCGGCCAGGACGAGAACCAGGCCCGCAAGCGGTGCGAGGAAGAGAGCGAACCGGCAGATCAGGCGTCTCATGGGACGATGTGGCTATTATGAAGGGTCAGAGGGTCGAAGGGTCAAGGGGTCAGAGGGTCAGGGGGTCAGAAGGTCTGGCGGGCGCGGTACCTTTGCCACGGCCGCGGCGTTGGTATATGTGATTGACAGTCGCGGCCGCGAGAAACTAG
Organism: Dehalococcoidia bacterium; assembly: GCA_041487235.1. Lineage (GTDB taxonomy): Bacteria > Chloroflexota > Dehalococcoidia > SM23-28-2 > RBG-16-64-32 > JBGPMY01. The sequence goes on along the minus strand of JBGPMY010000162.1, from coordinate 4,318 downwards.
CATCCAGACGGGTGAGGAGTCGCAGCGTAGGAAGCGAGGGAGCGAGGATGGATGACCGTCCCATCGGCCTGTTCGATTCTGGCGTAGGAGGCCTCTCCATCTGGCGGGCCACCCGCAAGCTGCTGCCGCAGGAGAGCATGGTCTTCCTGGCGGACAGCGGTCACGTCCCCTACGGCGAGAAGACCACTGAACAGCTGCGCGACCTGACGAGCCGCGGCGTGCGATTCCTCCTGTCGCAGGACGCGAAACTCATCGTGGTCGCCTGCAACACGGCCACTGTGCACACGATCGATCACCTGCGGGAGACGTTTCCCCAGGTGCCGTTCGTCGGTGTCGTGCCGGTGGTGAAGACGCTGGCGCGGCGGACGCGGACGGGGACGATCGCCGTGCTGTCGACGCCGGCGACTTCGGCCAGCGCCTACCTGGCGGGGCTGATCCGCGAGTTCGCGCCGGACAAGCGGGTGATCAACGTGGGCTGCGACGGGCTGGAGAATATGGTGGAGGCGGGCCACCTGCGCACGCGCCAGACGGTTGCTCTCCTGGAGCGCCACCTGTCGCCCGTGCGGCGCAGCGAAGCGGATGTCGTCGGTTTGGGGTGCACGCACTATCCGTTCCTGCGCAGCCGCATCAAGCGCATGCTGGGACGGGGCGTGCGGCTGTACGACCCCTCGCGGCCGGTGGCGCGGCGCGTGCGACAGCTCCTGCGACAGCGCGACGCTCTGGCCGAAGGGCAGCATCCCGAATACCGCTTCTACACGACGGGTGACGCGAGCCTGTTCGGCGTGGTGGCCAGCAAGCTGCTGCGGTTCCCGGTGCGGGATGCCGGTCACGTAGAGATATAGCACCGCCGGCGCCTCCTTCCGCCCCTGTTCCTTGTTCCATGTTGCTTGTCCCGTGTCTTAATATTGAGTGGGGCCAACGTAGCTCAGCGGTAGAGCAGCTGTTTCGTAAACAGCAGGTCGAGAGTTCGAATCTCTCCGTTGGCTCCACATTTAGTTAAGGAGTGTACTGACCGTGGCGACTAGAGTTGTCCAGACAGACCGAGGCCACTCTCGCCGTTGCGGCATAGCTAGCGGGGCCGGCGTTGAACGCGCGCGGTGGTTGGGAGGACGGGGTCGTTGCGGGCGCCTAGATCGATAGCAGGAATCTTCCTTTTCGCCCTTCCAATCATCCTCGCCAGCGGGCTGGTTCTCTTCGGCAGGCAGGCCTTCGATACCGTCTCTGCCAGCCACGGCGCGATCCCGGGCCTGGTGAGCTTCGTCTCCATCGACATGGACCCAAACAGCGTCGGACGCAACGGCGGCGCCGAGTTTGGCACCGGCCAGTGCGGCGACGACGGCTTCGGCAGCCCGGACGTTGGTAACGGCATCGACGAGGACTTCGACGGCGTCAAAGACGACGGATGCCCCGGCGGCCTGAACGCCTACGTCACCACCGTGGGCACCATCCAGCCCTGCATTCAGAAGGCCCTCAACACCAACTACGTCGTCGACATCACCGAGGACGAGGTCCACCCCAGCGATAACCTGGAAGGCTGGCAAGCCGACCTCATCTTCGACCCCAACTACGTTAACGTCATCGCCATCAACGACTCCAGCCCCCTCACCTTCATGGGCGCCGATCTCAGCGGGCCGACCCCCTTCAGCTCCAACCCCGCCGCAGACAGCGCGGCCGACATGGATGCGATACCCGAGGGGTTGGACGGTTCCCTCACCATCGCCGCCGCCGACTTTGGCAGTGTCACTACCCAGTTCGGCGAGGGGATCCTAGCCAGGGTCACCCTGAGGAACATCGCCGCCGGCACCAGCGCCCTAGACCTATCGGCAGTCAAGGCAAGCAAGCCGGTGAACACCGCGCTCACCATTGACAACGTCCAGGGCGCCACCGCTGCCGGTGGCGTAACCTGCCCCTCTGCAACGGCCACGGCCACGCCCACGGGCGGCGCCTCGCCTACGGTCACGGTCACGCCCACGCCTACGCCAACAGTGACGCCGTCGATTGCCCCGACCGTGACGCCTACTGAGACACCCACGCCCTCGTCTGGCGCCTCGCCTTCTCCCGGCTCCAGCCTGACTCCCACTCCGACACCAACGTCATCGCCTTCACCTACCCTGTCACCGTCGTCCACGCCTACGCCCACACCCTCGCCAACGCCGGCAGGGCAGACGCCCACGCCCGGCGCTCAGCTGGCCTGGGGGAATGTGGACTGCGAGGGCGACGCCGATTCCGTGGACGCGCTGCAGGATCTTCGCTTCGTGGCGCGCCTTGAGGTTAGCCAGGCTCCTGTCTGCCCGCCCATCGGCGACGTCGTCGAGGTGGTGGGCGCGTCACCGCACATGTGGGGCGACGTGGACTGCGGCGGCGGCGTCGATTCGCTGGACGCGCTGCGCATTCTGCGCCACGTTGCCCGGCTTCCCAACTCTGATATCGCCGGCTGTCCGCGCATGGGGGAGACGTACGAGGTCCGCTAGCGCCGTGGCGTCGGGCGACCGTTGGTGGTCGAAAACGGACGGACTGGATATACTGGTGCACGCGTGCGGACGCCCTAGCCTCTTCTGTTGAACCGCAGCTCGTGAGTTCGAATCTCACGGTTGGCTGGAGCGCCTGTAGCCCGCCCCGAAGCGCGAGTGCCGGGACTCTATCGGAGGTGCCCATGCGATCGAACGGCAGTATGGACGGAAAGGTGTGCCTGGTCACCGGCGCCAGCTCCGGCATCGGTCTGGAGACGGCGGCGGTGCTGGCGCAGATGGGCGCGACGGTGGTGATGACGGCCCGCGACCGCGCCAAGGGCGAGGCGGCGATGGCCGACGTGAGGGCGCGGTCGGGGAGCGATCGCGTCGGGCTGCTGATGGCCGACTTCGCCTCCACGAGCTCGATTCGCGAGCTGGCGGCAGAGTTCCGCGCGAAGTACCAGCGGCTGGATGTGCTGGTGAACAACGCCGGCGCCTACAATCTGCGTCGCTCCGTCACCGCCGACGGCTACGAGATGACGTTCGGCGTCAATCACCTGGGCTACTTTCTCTTGACGAACCTGCTGCTTGATCTCCTCAAGGCGAGCGCGCCGTCCCGCATCGTCAACGTCAGCTCGGGGGCGCACCTGCGCGCGGTCATCGACTTCGACGACTTGAACGGGGAACGCGGCTACGGGGGCCTGCGCGCATACAGCCAGTCTAAGCTGGCGAACGTCCTGTTCACCTACGAGCTGGCGCGCCGGCTGGAAGGGAGCGGCGTCACCGCCAACTGTATGCACCCGGGCTTCGTGCGGTCCGGCTTCGGCTTGAACAACAGCGGGGCGATGAAGGCGGCCTGGCACGTCATTCGCTTCCTGGCTCGACCGGTCATGCTGACGCCGGCGCAGGGCGCGGAGACGGCGGTCTATCTCGCCTCTTCGCCGGAAGTGGAGGGCGTCAGCGGCAAGTACTTCGTGAAGAAGAGGGCCGTGCCCTCCAGCGCTATCTCCTACGACGAAGACGCGGCGCGCAGGCTGTGGGAGGTGAGCGAGGAGATGACCCAGCGGGCGGCGACGCCGCCGTGAGCGAGATCACGGTCGCCACCCTGAACCTGTTCAACCGCATGGGGGAATGGGACGCGCGAGCGCCCCTCGTCATCGATCAGCTGGAGGCGCTGTCGCCGGACGTGATCGGCTTGCAAGAGGTGGACCTGACGCTGGACCAGGGGATGTGGGTCAGCCGCCAGGTCAACCTGCGCCTGGGGCGCGAGCGTTCGCATTATCGCATCAAGCACGCCGCCAGCCCCGGCGTCCGCGCCAGCGTTCACGGCATCGCCACCCTCGCCCGGCTGGAGTTCCTGGAGCACGAGGTGCTGGACCTGATGACGTATGAGCGGGTCGCGCAGCGGATGCTGTTCCGCGCCGGCGAGCGGCCGTTCGTGTTCGTGAACACGCACTTGCACCACCCGCCGGAGGCGGAAGGGGACCGCGTCAAGCAGATAGAGTACCTGCTGGCCTGGCTGGACCGCGACGCTCGCGGCCTGCCGACGATCATCGCCGGCGACTTCAACGCCTATCCGAACGAGCGGGGCGTCGCGCTCCTGAAGGGCCGCTTCCGCTCGGCGTACGAGGCGGCGCACGGCCGCGAACCGGAGAAGACCTGGCCGACCCCGGTGAACACGTTCGATGACGCGCCGCACGGCACGCTGGACTACATCTACGTCTCGAAGGAGTTCGAGATCATCGACGCGGGGCTGGCGTTCGACAGGCCGGCCGGTGACGATCCCAACCTGTACCCGTCGGACCACCTGGGCCTGTACGCGAGGCTGGCGCTGTAGGACGCCGCGTGGCCCCTCGCGTCAAAGCGCG
>JBGPMY010000161.1:0-5045 GCA_041487235.1 Dehalococcoidia bacterium | reverse complement strand
GGGCGCGCCCGCAAGACAGCCGCTCTCCACTTGGGATACCCGGGTTCATCGCCCGGCCCCATTGGGGCGGGCCCTCATGGCCATGGCCTTGCTCATGGTAGTAGCGGCTTTCCCGGCGGTGTGGCTGATCGGTAAGGCCCGAGCGCCGAGCGAGGCGTCGCTCTCGTCTGGAGGCGCCTACTCCGAGCAGACCGCCGCCGGGGCGGGCGCGGTTCCAGCGGCCTCTCCTGCGGCTCTGCCTGCGGCGGCGCCGTTGCCCGCAATCCTTTTGAGATCCGTCCAGACGACGACGTTCGACGAGGGTGGCCAGCCGGCGCCGGGCTCCGTAATCATGCCGGCCGACGTGGCGATCACCGCGGGCCGGATTCGAATCCTGGACTCCAACGGAGGCCGCATCGTCACGGTGACGCCGGACGGAACGCTGGCCTCCATCCTCAACGCCGGCGCGTACGCCGACATTTCCCTCAAGGGCGCTCCCGCGATGTTAGCCGTCGCTGAGAAGCTGTACGTGGCCACTCGGGAGGGCCCGATCGTCGTCGTCGACTCAGCGGGCCAGATCGAAAGTGTCATCAGACCTGTTATGCCTGCGGGGCAAGCTCCGTTCGCGCCTGCTGGCATCGCCCTCACGGAGTCCGGGGAAATCTGGGTGAGCGATTCGGCGAATCACCGCGTGCTCCTCCTGAACGGGCGCGGCGAGTTCCAGCGGGTCATCGGCGATGGAGTTCCAGAAGCCGGCTCGCAGGGGTTCAATGCGCCTGGCGGCCTCGCCGTTGACACGGACGGAAATCTGTATGTGGCAGACACCCGGAACCGCGTGGTCAAGAAGTACTCGCCCATGGGGATTTTCCTGCAAACGATCGGCGAGGGCCGGCTCGATCTGCCCAGCGCAGTGGCCGTCGATGAAGACGGAACCGTCTTCGTCAGCGATGAGAGCGCCCACCTGGTGTCCGCCTTTGGCCCGGAGGGCGCCTATCTCGGGTCCATCGGCCAAGGACAGCTTGAGGCGCCTCACAGCGTGAAGACTGATGGGGGCTTGCTGTACGTGATGGACCGGTTGACGGGCCTGTTCGTTTTCCAGCGAGAGACCGCGCCCGCGAGCGGCCCATGAAGACCAGGGGGCGGGTCTTGGTTCTGCCAGCGGTGGTCCTGGCGCTTATCGTCGCGCTGGGTGGGGTCCGTCAGGTCCTCGGTGAGCACAAGGACGTTGCCAGCAGTAAGCATGACGTCGCAACGGGCGGCACACCGGCCTGCATATACTGCCACGTGCCGAGGGACGCCGCCGGCCAGCTTCTGTGGCCCGGCGGCGAGCCGGATCCGAACGGCGCACTGGCGGGCCAGAAACGCCTGTGCTTCAGCTGTCACGACGGCACTGTCACGCCGGATCGGAGCTACGTCTTCGACTCGAGCCGGCCGGAGCATCTGCGCAACCCCGGGGTGCCCGGCCAGGACTGCGATCGCTGCCACGACCCTCACGAGACCACGAACGCGACGTTCCTCAAGATCCCCTTCCAGGCCAACTTCTGCGCGAACTGCCATTTCAAGGCGGGGCCGTCGAACCATCCCACAGGAGTCGACCCGCTGGCATTCGGGATGCAGCCGGTGGACACCCAATTCGATCCCAGGTCCGGCGACTTCAGCGGCACGCGTCTCTGGAACGCCGCGGGGACCGGTCCAGGAAACCTCGTAATGTGCTTGACGTGTCACAACCCGCACGGCGGCCAGCCGAACACGAAGATCAACACTGTCATCTATGCGCCCGACCAGAGTTTCTCCTCTCAGACCCTCTGCGGCAGCTGCCACACTCGCGGCGGGGGCCGGTAGCCAACTACGATGGACACGACATCCTACGACTCGTGGGAGCAGCGAAGGCAGGGAGGGGCCAGGCCCAGACTGGTCCTGGCCATAGTGCTGCTGATCACGGCGGGCGCGGCGATAGCAGTCCTCTTCCCCCCAGTTGAAGGGACAAGCACGGGTATCCCCGTGAGCCGTAAAGTCTCCGATCTCGTCTATCCGGCTTCCGTAGAGCGGGAGCTCGGGCAGCCCGTGGACGGCACGTGGCTGCTGCCGACCGCTGTCGTGAACGTGGGCGATGAGACGTTCGTTCTGGACACGGGCAACAACCGCATCCTTAAGCTTGATGCGGCAGGCAATGTGACGGCTACGTTGGACAGGGCCTCGGATGAGCGGCTGGACCTGCGCCAGCCCATGGCTATGACATCTGATGGGCAGCGGCTGATCGTTGCCAACTCTCTGGCTGCGCAGATACTCGTGCTGAGCACTTTTGGCCAGGTGGAGAAGGTTGTGACGCTGGAAGCTGGCGTCGGGGAGAAAACGCCGCGGCCCATAGGAGTGGCGGTGACCGCCGACGGAGGCTTCATCGTCTCAGACGCCGGCAACCATCGCGTTCTCATTCTGGACAGCGACGGGCACGTGCTGAAATCACTGGGGACAGGCACGCGAGCCGGGGGCTCCGATGGCTTCAACGTGCCCGGTGCGCTGGCTCTGGATGCAGCCGGCAACATCTATTTGGTGGATACCCTCAATGGCAGGGTCGTGAAACTCTCGCCCGAGGGCGGATTCCTGCAACAGTTCGGGCAGTTCGCGGACACCGCTGGGTCTCTGGCGCGGCCGAAAGGTGTAGCCGTGGACGCCGGCGGCCGAGTGTTCGTGAGCGACGGACTGCAGGCGGTCATCGAAGTGTTTGGGCCAGATGGCGCCTACCTTGGTGTGATCGGGCGCCGGGATCCGAACGATCCGAAGGCCGGCTCGCTTTTCGAAGCGCCCTCCGGACTCTCGCTGGCCGGTGACCGGCTCGACGTGATCGACGGAATTGCGGGACTGGTCTCGCTGCGCTTGCCCGAGCTTCCGGCCCAGCGCTCACCCGGCTCAGAATAGCTGTTCACCAGCGCCCGTCATTGAAGTAGTAGCGGCGCCGGGCTCTCTTTGGGAAAGATCTTGTCCTTATCGGCTTGATGGCAACGTTCGCAAAACGGCCGCTGGTGGCAGTAGGCGCAAGCCTGCTGACCAATGTCGCTGATAACCTTGGCGTGGTTGTAGAACATCGCGTCGTGCGTGACCGACGTCGCGCCACTGTTGTGGCAGTTGGAGCAGTAGGTCTGGCTGTGGCAGGCCTGGCAGGTGGTTGCCGATACGTCCAGGGTGGCGGCCTGGGTCTTGTGCTGGAAGACCCAGAGAGGGTTATCGTGCGTGGTTGGAGGCGGGCCGATCATCACGTTGGGCGCCGTGGCGCCGACGGAGGGGAACGTGTGGCACAGGTCGCATCGGGACGGTATGGGGTCGTTGCTCAGGACGCCGTTGTCGATCTTGTAGTGGCCGCCATCGTGACAACGGAAGCACCCCGCGGAGTCCGTGTGCCCCATGAAGTTAGGGTAGTCCGCCGGGGCTTCACCCATTGCGGGACTTGAGGTGCCAACGTATATCTTCGCCAGAGTACTGAGGGACTGCTGCAATTGCTTTGGCCGTTCCAGGAAGACCCACGGGTAGTCGCGCTGGTATGACTCGCGGAGGGCGTTTATGGCAGCGTAGGCCTCTGGCAGATCGGTGTACCGGCTGCTGAGGATGGTGAGGCCCCACTTCTTGATGAACGGGAGCCCGGGGTCGATGGCGCCGGCCGCCATCGCGTCATCCATCGCCTTTTCCGGCGGAGTGAACTCGTGTCCCACCCGGTTGTGACAGTCATAACAGCTCATTAGCTGCGGGTCGCCGGCCTGCTGCAACCTGGATGCTTGCTGGCCGGCCTGACTGGACATTTCGACCTGGCCTTCGGCGATGAACTCCTCGTGTGTACCGTCGGGCCGATCGACTCCAATCCAGCTGATGGTCTTTCCCTGATCGGGCGTGACGTACTCGACCTTGGAGAGCACGTGCCAGTGGATACCCTGGTTCGGGTCGCCGGAGAGACGGACAACCAGAGCCGTGCGCTGCTCAGTATTGGCTGCATCTTGCTGGAAAGAGGATCGGGTGAGAAGCAGATCGCCGGTCTCGCGAGACGGATCGTGACAGCGCAGGCAGATCTCGTTGGCGGGTGGCATCTCACTCGCCGCCGGCGGTATCGGCTTGGGGTAGGTGCCCAGGATGAGATCGAGGGCCTGTTGCGCGCCGTGCAGCTTGGACTTGACAAGCCCCGTGATGCCATCGCCGACGTGGCACTCGGCGCAGGCCACGTTTTCGTGAGGAGAGTTCAGATGGGCGTTCACCTCCGGGGTCATCGTGTGGCACTGGCCGCAGAACGCGGGCGATTCCGAGTAGCTCAGGCCCGCCATGCCGCCGAAGGCGACGCCGGTGGCGATCAGGCCTGCCACGAATGTGAGGAGAAGCGGCCTGCTGGTCCAGAACCGCCAGACGTTTCGCAGCGCGCCTTTCGTCCTGGAAAGAACGCGCCTCGGCCCAATCAACTCGCTACCTCCGCACGCTCTCTTTGGAGTGCCCTAGCTCGACCGTCTCAGGGCCCCGCTCCGGCCCCACTGCTGGCTATGATCTCCGCGGCCTTCGTCGCCATGGTCTCCTTGCTCAAGCTGCCGATGCGCCAGTCGCGAAGGATGCCGTCCCTGTCGATGAAGAAATGCGTCGGTATGCCGACGATGCGGTACGCGGCCGCAATATCGGTGCCACCGTCGAGGCCGATCGTGTACGTGAGACCGGCGCGGCCTGCGTAGTCTTTCACGGTGCTGTCGTTTTCACCTATGGCTATCCCCAGGACAACGAGTCCGGCATCGCGGTTGGCGTCGTAGACTGCCTGGATGTCGGGATTCTCGGCGCGGCACGGCGGGCACCAGCTGGCCCAGAAGTTGATCCAGACGGGCCTGCCGCGATAGTCGCTGAGCTTATGAAGCTTGCCGTCGATCTCCTGCACCGTGAAGTCCGGAGCCGCTTGGCCGACGCGCGGGGCCGGGCCGCTGGCCGTTGCGGTCAGGGTGATGCTCTGGCTCGATGCGGCGCTGCTTGGGCGGTCGAAGTACCAGACGATGCCGACGATCGCGATGCCAACGAGGACCGTAGCGAAGATGTTCCGCAGCGCTCCCAGG
>JBGPMY010000160.1:0-5068 GCA_041487235.1 Dehalococcoidia bacterium | reverse complement strand
CTGCGCATCGAGGAGGAGCTAGGTGAGAGGGCGCGCTACGCCGGGCGGAGTATACTGAAGCGGTAGACGGCACCAGTGGAGATCGGCAATGCTGACTGAATACATCACGGCAGCGATGAAGCGCGCTCAGTACAAGATCATAGATGAGGATGGAACCTACTTCGGGGAGATACCGGGATTCCAGGGAGTTTGGAGTAACGCCGAAGCGCTCGAGGACTGCCGGACGGAGCTGCAGGAAGTACTGGAAGGCTGGCTGATCTTGAAGCTGAGGGACGGCGATGAACTACCCGTGGTCGATGGTATCAGCCTGGCTCCCCAGCACTCGCCCTCTTGAACCCCGTCTCTTGGCGCGACCTTGTCCGCAAGTTCAGGAACCTCGGCTTCGACGGCCCTGTCTATGAAGGCCGGCATCCTTATATGCATCGCGGCGATTTGAAGGTTCGCATCCCACGTCAGCACGGCAGAGACATTACGGTGGGACTCCAGCAGGAGATACTCAAGCAGGGAGCGATCTCGAAGGAAGAATGGGAGAAGGCGTGAAACTGGAGGCAAGACCATGAGCATCACATCCGTAGGCGTCATCGGCGGCGGCGTCATGGGCTCCGGCATCGCCCAGGCCCTGGCCGTCGGCGGCTGCCACGTCACCGTCCGCGACCTCAACGAGCAGCTCATCGAGAAGTCGCGCGCCACCATCGTCGAAGGCCGCTACGGCCTCAACCGAGGCGTGGAGCGCGGCAAGACGACGAAGGAGGACGCCGAGGCCGCCCTGGCCCGCCTCTCCTTCACCACCAGCCTGAACGACCTGAAGGGCGTTGACCTGGTCATCGAGGCAGTCCCCGAGGACCTCGAGCTGAAGAAGAAGGTCTTCGCGGAGCTGGACGGCGCCGTTCAGCCGGCCGCCCTCTTCGCCTCCAACACCTCCGGCCTGTCCATCTCGGAAATCAACAAGGCCGTCTCTGAGGCTCGGCGACCGCGCTTCATCGGCATGCACTGGTTCAGCCCGGCGCCGGTCATGAAGCTGGTGGAGCTGGTCCACGCCCCCGAGACGGCAGAGGACACCATTCGGGCGATGGAGGAGCTGTGCCAGGGCGCGGGCAAGGTCAGTATCCGCGTCAAGGACGCCCCCGGCCGCTACGGCTTCGTCGCCAACCGCATCTACTTCGCCGCCGTGCGCGAGGCGCAGAAGGTGCTGGAAGAAGGCATAGCCAGCGTGGAGGACATCAACAAGGCGATGGTCTTCGGCTTCAACTGGCCGGTCGGGCCCCTGGCCATGATCGAGGGCGCCACGAAGGGGTGGCAGTGAAGGCGCGACGCAGAACCCAGAACCGAGAACCTAGAACCTGCGCGAGTTGGTTCTTGGTTCTACGTTCTAGGTTCTGACGGGCGTAGGAGGGGTGGCCATGCGCATCTGGTCCCTCCTTCCCAGCGCCACGGAGATCCTGTTCGCCCTGGGTCTGGGCGACTCCGTGACCGGCGTCACCCACGAGTGCGACTTCCCTCCGCCGGCCGCCGCCAAGCCGCGCGTCACTATCAGCTACATCGAGTCCTCGCGCAGCAGCGGTGAGATCGACCGGCAGGTGACTGAGCGCTTCCAGCGTGGGCAGCAGCTCTACGGCATCGACGAGGCGCGGCTGCGCGCCGACCCGCCGGACCTCATCGTCACGCAGGATCTCTGCCCGGTCTGCGCCGTCTCCCCGTCCGACTTCCAGGGGCACATGCAGGCGGCGGGCTGTTCCGCGCAGATCTGCACGCTCAACCCCAACTTCCTGGAGGACGTGCTCGACAACATCCTCCAGGTGGGAGCCGCGACAGGCAGAATGGGCGAAGCACAGGACGTTGTCGATTCCTTCCAGGGGCGCATCGATGCCGTCAGGCAGGACATCGATGGGCCGCCGCGTCCGCGCGTCCTCTGCCTGGAGTGGCTGGACCCGCCCATGCCCGCCGGACACTGGGTGCCGCAAATGGTGGAGATGGCGGGCGGCGAGAGCGAGCCGATACCGGCGGGCCAGCCGTCGCGCAAGGTACCCTGGGAGACGATGCGCGCCTTCCAGCCTGAGGTGATCGTGCTCATGCCCTGCGGCTTCGGGCCCGATCGGGCGGCGCGCGAGTCGGCCGTCCTATGGGAGCTCGAGGGCTGGCCCGACCTGCCCGCCGTCCGCAGCGGCGAGGTCTATACCGTCGACGGCAACGCCCACTTCAGCCGGCCCGGGCCGCGACTGGTGGACGGCCTGGAGACCCTGGCCCGCATTCTTCACCCCGACCGCTGGCAGCGGCCGGTCCCGGCCGGCAGCGCTCTGAAACTGGTCTCGTCGGGCCCGCCCGCGCGGTACGAGCGATACAACTAGCCCGGAGCGCCGCCGGCGCCCGCTGAGTCCGCCTCCACCTCCGTCACCGCGATGTGCAGCTCCGCCAGCTGCTCTGCCGATACCGTCGTCGGCGCGCCCGTCATCGGCTCCGAGGCGCTCTTCGTCTTGGGGAAGGCGATCACCTCGCGGATGTCCGGCTGACCGGCCAGGACGGCCATCAAGCGATCGATGCCGGCGCCGATGCCCGCGTGGGGCGGCGCTCCGTACTCGAACGCCTCCAGCATATGCCCGAACCGGCGCTGCGCCTCATCTGCCCCAATGCCCAGCGCCGCGAACATCTTCTCCTGCACGTCGCGACGGTGGATACGTATCGACCCGCTGAGCAGCTCCCAGCCGTTGCACACCAGGTCGTAGGCGTGGGAGCGGACCTTTCCCGGCTCGCTGTCCATTAGCGGGATGTCCTCGGCCCGCGGCGAGGTAAACGGATGATGCGTGGAGACCCAGCGTCCTTCGGTCTCGCTCCACTCGAACAGCGGGTACTGAGTGACGAAGGCGAAGGCCAGCACGTTCGGATCGGCCAGCTCCAGGCGCGACGCCAGCTCCCGCCGCAGCGCGTCCAGCGCCTTGTTCGCCACGCCTTCCTTGTCGGCGACGAGGAGCAACATATCGCCGCGCCGAGCGCCGGCCAGTCGCGCCATCTCCTGCGCCTGCTGGGGCGTGAAGTACTTGGCCACGGGCGAGCGGATCTCCTCCTGCGTCAGCGAGTCGATGCTCCCCTCGCCCAGCAGCGCGATGGATACGAGACCCTTGGCGCCGTACTGCTGCACGAACGCCGTCAGGTCGTCCGTCTGCTTCCGGCTGAACGTGGCGCCCCCCGGAACGCAGAGCCCGCGCACCACGCCGCCGCCGGCGATCGTCTGGCGGAAGATGGCGAACTCGCTCTCCCTTAGGACATCGCTGAAGTCCGATAGCTCCAGCCCATAGCGTAGGTCCGGCTTGTCGGTGCCGAACCGGCGCACGGACTCTGCGTAGGTCATGCGAGGAAACGGGTGGGCCGCGATCTTGTAGCGCGGCGTCACGGCCTGGGCCAGCGAGAAGTAAAGCTCCTCTGTCAGCTTGAGGATGTCTTCCTCGTCCGAGACGAAGCTCATCTCCAGGTCCAGCTGCGTGTGCTCCGGCTGGCGGTCCGCCCGCAGGTCCTCGTCGCGCAGGCAGCGCGCGATCTGGAAGTAGCGCTCGAAGCCCGCCACCATCAGCAGCTGCTTGAACTGCTGCGGCGACTGCGGCAGCGCGTAGAAGCGCCCGGGCTGCACACGGCTGGGCCCGAGGTAGTCCCGCGCGCCCTCCGGCGTGGGGGCCGTGAGCAGCGGCGTCTCGATCTCCGTGAAGCCGCGCTCGCTCAGGAAGTCGCGGATGAACTTGACCACGCGGTGCCGCATGACGATGTTGCGATGGATCGTCTCGCGTCGCAGGTCCAGGTAGCGATACTTGAGGCGCAACAGCTCCTCCACCTCCGTCTCGTCGGCGATGTAGAAGGGCGGCGTCTTAGACGGGTTGAGGACGCTGGCGGAATGCGCCCGCACTTCGATCTCCCCCGTCGGCAGGCCGGCGTTCTCGGTGCCCGCAGGCCGGCGGCCTACGGTTCCCTGCACCTGGACTACATACTCGCCGCGGACAGTGTCCGCAACGGCGTAGGCGTCCGCCGCCTCTTTCGGGTTGAAGACGACCTGCACCAGCCCATCGTGGTCGCGCAGGTCGATGAAGATGAGGCCGCCGTGGTCGCGGCGGCGGTGCACCCAGCCGGCCAGCGTCACCTCCAGGCCCTCGTTCGCGGCGCGCAGTTCGCCGCAGTTGTGGCTCTTGAGCATAGTGAGAACAATATAGCAACGGGCTATGGGCAATGGGAAATGCGGCCGCTGGGTGGGCGGCCGGGTCGCGACACGCGCACCTGGGTCGTGCTCAAGACGGGCCGCAGGCCGCGGAGCTCCGTATCCGTTCGCCCTGAGCCTGTCGAAGGGCTCCGCAGGACTCTTTCCGAACGGCTTCGACAAGCTCAGCCCGAACGGATAGGTAGCCGGGGGAAGGGAGCATCTGTGATAATCTGCGTTAATCTGTGGCCAGAATTGGGCGGTGGGGCCTGGCCGACCAAAACTGTTACCATACCCTCATGCCGCGCACCGATCCCCTCTCCCTCTACCTCCACATCCCCTTCTGCTCCCTGAAGTGCTCCTACTGCGACTTCAACTCCTACGCCGGGCTGGAGGAGCTGGTGCGCCCTTACTGCGACGCCCTCATCGAGGAGATACGGCTGTGGGGCGGCGTGGTGAACGGACGGCAAGTCCCCACGGTCTTCTTCGGCGGCGGCACGCCCAGCCTGCTGCCTCTGGCGGAGATCGAGCGCATCATGGTGGCGCTGCGGGAGTCGTTCGACCTCACCCTCGACGCCGAGGTCTCCCTGGAGGCGAACCCGGGGACGGTTGACCTGGCCTACCTGCGCGGGCTCGTCGATCTCGGCGTCAACCGGCTTAGCTTCGGCGTCCAGTCCTTCCACGACGACGAACTGGCGGCGCTGGACCGCATCCACACGGCGGCGGAGGCCGTGCAGGGCTACCGCTGGGCGCGTGAGGGCGGCTTCCGCCGCGTCAACCTGGACCTGATCTACGGTCTGCCCGATCAGCGGATGGAGCGATGGCAGGCGAACCTGGAGCGGGCGGTCGAGCTGGCGCCGGAGCACCTCTCGCTGTACGCGCTGACGGTGGAGG
>JBGPMY010000159.1:0-5110 GCA_041487235.1 Dehalococcoidia bacterium | reverse complement strand
GCAGCGCATGAACGGTATGAGGCGCTGGTGCGTGAGCTTGAAGCAGCGGCTGGCGTGGGTAGCGCGACAGGCTAGCGCGCCGCATGTCGGTGGCGGGAGCTAGGTCCAACTGGCGCAGCCCTGATCTAGCGGGGCCCTTAGGGGCGGAGCGTTATGGGGCGGACAAACGGCCCAGAGAGGGAGCCGTTTGGCACTTGTGATAGTTAACACAATCACGTACTTTCGCTGTAGAGACGGTCCGAGGCCTAGCCAAGGAGCATGGCCATGCGTTCACCATCACCCTCCCCTCCAGACACGTCAACTGGCGCAAGACCGACGCAGGGGTCGCGTAAGACCCGCCGCGGATTCCTGAAAGCGCTGGCTGCCCTACCCGTGGTAGCCGGGGCCGCCGGTCTCGGCCGGGCGGTCGCGGGCGCCCACGAGGCGAACAGCGAATTTCAGGGCGATCCAGCGGCCTGGCGCCAGCGCTTCCTGGCCGATGCGCGCGCCACGGAACGAGTCGCCCTGGCGGACGCCGATGCGGCCGCCCGCCTGCGAGCGCAGAGCGCTGTCCCCGCAGACGGCCTGCCTGGCTCGGCGCCTTTGGCCTCACCCTCACCCGCTCCTGCGGAGAACATCCTAATACGCATGCAAGATGACCTGCAGCGGGCGATGCGGAAGCCCCTGCAACAGCGTGAGTGGGTGATGGCCATCGACCTGCGAAAATGCATCGGCTGCTCCGCCTGCACCATCGCCTGTAAGGCGGAGAACCACCTGCCGCCGGGTGTGGTCTATCGGCCGGTGATCGACCTCGAGGTCGGTGAGTACCCAAACGTGAGCCGGCAGTTCATCCCGCGGCCGTGCATGCAGTGCGACAACCCGCCTTGCGTACCCGTATGCCCGGTGGGCGCCACATACAAGCGGCCGGACGGCATCGTCGAGATCAATTACAACAAGTGCATCGGCTGCCGGTACTGTATCCCGGCCTGCCCGTACAGCGCCCGCACCTTCGACTTTGGCGAAAACTACACGGATGATACGCCGGCACGCCAGCCATACGAGAAGGAGCCAGCGCCGGAGTACGGCAAGAGCTGGAAACGGGACGAGAACAGCTCGCCGGTGGGCAACGTGCGGAAGTGCCAGTTCTGCCTGCACCGGCTCAACGTCGGCATGCTGCCCGCCTGCGTCACCACCTGCGTCGGCGGGGCTACCTACTTCGGCGACAGGGCTGACCCGGACAGCCTGATCAGTGGGCTGATCCACCGGCCGAACGTCATCCGGCTGAAGGAAGAGTTGGGCACGAAGCCCAAGGTGTACTACCTGCTGTAAGGAGGGCCGCCATGAGCACGCAAGGGATCGTCCGTCCTGTCTCTCCGCTGGAGCGCCTACCCGTCCTGCCCGCAGCGGCGCTGATCTGGCTGCTGGCGCTAGGCATCGGCGCAGTGGGTGTTTTCCAGCGTCTGACTGAGGGGCACACGCCGGCGGCGTACGGGAGCTACATCCCGTGGGGGATGTGGGTCGCTGCGTACGTCTACCTGATCGGCCTCTCGGCTGGGGCGTTCTTGCTCTCAGCCCTCGTCTACGTGTTCGACGTGCGGCGGCTGGAGCCGATCGGAAAGCTGGCGCTGTTCACCGCGCTGATCGCGCTGATCGGGGCGCTGCTGATCATCTGGTTCGACATCGGCCATATGGAACGGTTCTGGTATGTGTACGTGTACGGCAGGCCGACCTCCATGATGGCCTGGATGGTGTGGCTGTACACCGCGTACTTTGTGCTGATCCTGGCCGAGCTGTGGTTCGCACTTCGGCACGACTTGGCGCGCTGGTCCGCCCGCAGCGATCTGCAGGGCGCGCTGGCGCGGCTACTCACCTTTGGCTTCAAGGACGTAAGCGCTGAAGCAGCGGCCTTCGACCGGCGGGCGCTCCGCCTGCTTGGGACGCTGGGCGTGCCGCTTGCCATCGCCTTCCACGGAGGCGTGGGCGCCCTGTTCGCCTCGGTCGCTGCGCGGCCGTTCTGGAACGGCGCTATCTTTCCCGTCGCCTTCATCATCGGCGCGCTCGCTTCGGGCGGCGCGTTGCTGACGGCCGTCGTTGCCTTCTTCTTGCCCGAGCGCGGCACGGCGAATCACCGCGAGCTGGTGACGTTCCTGGGCCGGATGACGCTGGGTCTGCTCCTGTTCTACCTGGTGCTGGAGTGGGCGGAGTTCAGCATCGGTCTCTACGGACAAGTGCCCGGGGAGTCGTCGCCTTACCAAGAGATTGTCTCGGGCCAGTACTGGTGGGTGTTCTGGCTCATCCACATCGTGGTCGGTTCCGCCGTGCCGATTTCGTTGCTGGCCATCCGGCCGCGCTCGGTGAGCTGGGTTGGTCTCGCTGGCGCCCTCATCGCCGCCAGCTTTATCGCGGTCCGATTGAACGTGGTCATCCCGGGCCTCGTGACGCCCGAGCTGCAGGGGCTGGAGACGGCCTACGTCGACAGCCGGCTCACCTTCACCTACTTCCCCAGCCTGATGGAGTGGCTCGTGGTGGTGTTTGTGGGGGCGCTGATGGTGGGCCTGTTCTACGCGGGCTACCGGCTGCTTCCCCTCATCAGCGCGCGAGAGGAGACAACGTCATGAACGAGCAGAACAACGGTCAGCAGCCTGCGATCCACTCAGGACTGAGCCGCCGGGACTTCATCAAGACGTCTGCCCTCCTGGGCGGCAGCGCCCTGGCCGCCAGCCAGGCGCCCTGGCTGCTCACGCGGCAGACGGCCGAGGCCAGCTATCTCACCCCGACCGAGGAGTACGGACTGGCCAAGCCGGAGAACATCATCTACACTGCCTGCCTCCAGTGCCAGATCCGCTGCAACCTGAAGGTAAAGCTCCAAGACGGCATTGTCGTCAAGATCGATGGCAGCCCTTACTCCGCGAAGCAGTTCCTCCCAAACGTCTCCTACGACACGCCTCCGACACAGGCTGCCCTGATGGACGGCAAGGTTTGTGCGAAGGGCCAGGCCGGCATCCAGACGCTGTACGACCCGTACCGGCTGCGTAAGGTGGTGAAGCGCGCGGGACCGCGCGGCAGCGGCAAGTGGCAGACCATCGACTTCAACACGGCCATGGATGAGATCGTGAACGGAGGCGACCTGTTCGCCGAAGGCCCGGTCGCCGGGCTGAAGGACGTGTACGCCCTCCGCGACAGTGACGTCGCGAAGCAGATGGCCACGGACATCGACGCCCTAAAGAAGAAAGAGCTGACCGTCGACGATTTCAAAGCTAAGCACGCGGAGCACCTGGACGCGCTGATCGACCCGGACCACCCAGACCTTGGGCCAAAGAACAACCAGTTCGTCTTCTTGCCAGGACGCATCAACCGCGGCCGGGTGCACTTCGCCAAGCGCTTTGTGAACGACGGCTTCGGCTCGGTAAGCGTCTTCCCGCACACCTCGATCTGCGAGCTGAGCATTTTCGTCAACACCTCAGAGATGACCCGCAACCTGGAGACCGGGAAGGGCAAGAACCACTTCAAGGCCGACTTCCTCAACAGCGAGTTCGTCCTCTTCTGGGGCACCGGCTTCGCGGACGCGAACTTCGGCATCACGCCGATGGCCGAGCTGGTCACGAAGGCGTTGGTGGAGCGTAACCTGAAGATCGCCGTGGTCGACCCACGTCTGAGCAAGAGTGCGGCGAAGGCCTGGCGCTGGTTGCCCATCAAGCCGGCCACGGACGTAGCGCTTGCCCTGGGCATTATCCGCTGGATCATCGAGAACGAGCGGTACGACAAGCAGTACCTGGAGAACCCGAACCTCGACGCCGCGAAGACCGACGGCGAGACCACCTGCACGGACGCTACCCACCTGGTGCGGACCGACAAGATGGAGCTCCTAAAGGCGGGAGACATCGGGCTGTCGCTGCCTCCGCCAGCGGAGCCAAAGGAGGGCCAGTCACCTCCCCAGTTCTTCGTCGTGATGACGGAAGAGGGTCCGCAGCGGCACGACCAAGCAACGGCCGGCCAGTTGGAGGTGGACACGACAGTCGGTGATATCCCGGTGAAGAGTGTGTTCACGCTGCTCAAGGCACGCGTCTTCGAGAAGACGCTGGACCAGTACGCCGAGGTCACCGGGCTGTCTGTCCACGCCATCGAGGAGTTGGCGGGCGAGTTCACGAGCCACGGCAAGAAGGCGTCCACGGAGATTTACCGGGGTGTGTCGGGGCACACGAATGGCTTTTACACCGTCCAGGCGATCAATACGCTGAACACGCTCATCGGCAACATGGACTGGAAGGGTGGCCTCGCCGATGGCGGCGGCAGCTGGAACGACCTGGGTCAGAAGGGTCAGCCGTACGTCCTGGCCGACCTGCACCCGCACAAGACCAAAGCCTTCGGCGTGACCATGAGCCGCGAGGGCTGGAAGTACGAGCAGTCGACGCTCTTCGACCGCGACGGCGGCTACCCGGCCAAGCGCCCCTGGTTCCCCTTCGGCTCCGAGATATACCAGGACGTGATCCCGGCGGCCTCGGCAGGGTACCCGTACCCCGCCAAGGTTCTCTGGACGCACTTCGGGACCGCGGCGTACTCCATCCCCGGCGGCGCGGAGCAGATCGCGATGCTCCGCGATCCGAAGACGATCCCGCTCTTCATCGCCAACGATCTCGTCATCGGCGACACATCCATGTACGCCGACTACATCTTTCCCGATGGCAGCTACCTCGAGCAGTGGGCGAGCCCGGGCGACGTGAACCAGCCAGCGGCCAAGTCCAACCCCTTCCGCCAGCCGGCGGCAGCGCCCATCCCGGAGACGGTCACCGTCTTCGGCGATGAGATGCCTATCAGCATGGAGGCGATGATGCTTGCCGTCGCTGAGCGGCTGCAGCTCCCCGGCTTCGGCGACAACGGGTTTGCCGACGGCGTGCCGCTGAAACGGTCTGAAGATTACTACCTCAAGATCGCGGCCAACCTGGCGTTCGGCGACAAAGACGATGGCAGCGAACAGGTGCCGGACGCGGACGATGCCGAGCTCCAGGTGTTCACGAACGCGCGGAGGCATCTCCCACCGGCCGTCTTCGACACGCAGAAGTGGCAGGCGGCTGTCAAGCCGGAGCTGTGGCGCAAGGTGGTCTATGTGCTCAACCGAGGCGGCCGCTTCGAG
>JBGPMY010000158.1:0-5118 GCA_041487235.1 Dehalococcoidia bacterium | reverse complement strand
GCCACCCACTGTACCCAGAAGTCGCCTGGCCCGGTCACGATGTCAATAATCAGCAGGACGAGCAGAATACTGACAGCCGTCGCCAGGTGCCGGTAGAAGCCCATGACGCGACGCACGCGGCGCCGGGCCTGGCGGTACTCGTCATCGAACTCGTCGTGCGGGCGGCCCTCCTTGCCTGCGCGGAACGAACCGACCGGCGTGTGAAACTCCACGCCTTCGAACCCTTCGTCGTCCATGTAGCGGCTCACGCCACGCCGGCGGCGGCGGCGATGCGCAGGAAGTTGCTGTACATGCGCAGGCCGGTCTCCCCGCTCTTCTCCGGGTGGAACTGGGTGGCCACGATGTTATCGCGCGCCACCACCGAAGGGAACGTGACGCCGTAATCGGTCTCGCCGATGATGATCGAGGGGTCATCCGGACGCGGATAGTAGGAGTGAACGAAGTAGAAGTAGGAGCTGTCCGCGATCCCTTCGAAGATGGGGTGCGGGCGTACGATGCGCACCTGGTTCCAGCCCATGTGCGGCACCTTCAGCCCATTCGGCAGCCGAACCACCCTACCGGGCAGAACACCCAGGCATTCGTGCTCGCCGCCCTCTTCACTAGCGTCGAACAGCGCCTGCTGCCCCATGCAGACGCCCAGGAAGGGCCGGCCCGAAGCGATGTACTCCCGGATCGGTTCAACGAGGTGGCGCCGGCGCAGGTTGAGCATCGTGTCAGCGGCGGCGCCGACGCCGGGCACGATCAGCGCTTCGGCCTCCGTCAGGTAGCGAGGGTTGGAGGTGATCAGCGGCCGCGCGCCGGCGTGCGTCACCGCGCGGGCCACGCTGTGCAGGTTCCCCGCCCCGTAGTCGACAATGACAAGCTTCACGAGGCTATTTTAGCATGAGGCACCGCGACACTTACCCACGACGGCGGCGGCGACGAGGCGTGGAACTAACGCAGCAGCTTCTGCATCCAGCGCACATCTATCCAACGATCGAACTTGTACCCCACCTCCCGCTCCACGCCCACCAGCTCGAACCCCATCCGCTCGTGCAAACGCACGCTCGCCGGGCTGTCCCCCGAACTCCCTGCAATGATCGTGTGAAAGCCATTCTCCGCCGCGACCTCAACCAACCGCAGCATCAGCGCTGTTCCAACCCCCTGCCCAATGCAGTCTGACCGCACGTACACCGAATTCTCCGTCGTAAACCGATAGGCTGCCCTCGACCGAAACGGCCGCAAGCAGGCCCACCCGACCACTTTCCCCTCGCGCTCCGCGACCAGCATCGCATATGGGTGCCGAGTCTCGCGGAACCACACCAGCTTCTCCTCTAGCGTCTGTGGCTCGGTGTCAAACGTCGCGACCGAGTTCACAATCCACTCGTTGTATATCTCTAGAATCGCCGGCACGTCGCCCTCGGTCGCCGCTCGAAGCACGAGATCGTCCATAGCGCCCATATGTTATCGTCACTGGCAATACAAGGCTCGTCCGCGTCATTAATTTTCTGTTACGAGCAGTGCCACCCCCTCCTTTGCTCCACCCCCACTCCCGTAATACCCTTAACCCGCGATGTCCTGCCAGATCGAACACGTCCAGGACGCGAAGCTGCGGGCCGAGGAGCTGCGCTCCCAGATCAACTACCACGACTACCTCTACTACGTGAAGAACGCACCCGAGATCAGCGACGCCGAGCACGACGAGCTGATGCGCCGGCTGCGCGTGATCGAAGAGCACTACCCGGAGCTGATCACGTCGGAGTCACCCACGCAGCGGGTGCCCGGCGCCCCGGTCGAGGCCTACGGAGTCGTCGAGCACCGAGAGCCGATGCTTTCCCTGGCCAACGCCTTCAACTTCCACCAGTTGCAGGCCTGGCACAAGCGCGCCTCCGCCATGGCGGGAACGAGCGACTTCCAGATGGTCTGCGACCCCAAGATCGACGGCCTGGCCGTGTCGCTGGTGTACGAGAACGGTCGCTTCGTCCAGGGGGCGACCCGCGGAGACGGCTACCGCGGCGAGAACATCACGGAGAACGTGCGCACCATCCGCAGCGTCCCCATGGTCCTGCGCGACGGGAATGCGCCCGAGCGCTTCGAGGTGCGCGGCGAGGTGTACATGCCCAAGCCTGCGTTCGAGCGGCTCAACGAGAGGTTGTTAGACCAGGGCCAGCAGCCCGCAGCCAACCCCCGCAATGCCGCCGCCGGCTCCCTGCGACAGAAGGACCCCCGGGTGACCGCCGCCCGCGGCCTGGACATCTGGGTCTACCAGCTGGGCTGGATCGAGGGTGAGGGTCCCAGGACGCACTGGGAGACGCTACAGTGGCTGGGCCAGATGGGATTGCGCATCAACCCCAACATCACCCGCCACGACAGCCTGAACGCCATCGAGAGGCGGTACCGGCAGTGGGTGAACCGGCGTCACGACCTGGAGTACGAGATAGACGGCCTGGTGATCAAGATCGACGATAAGGCGCTCTGGGACGAGCTAGGGTACGTGGGCCGCGAGCCGCGCTGGGCCATCGCCTACAAGTTCCCGCCCATCCAGGCGACGACGAAGCTGCTCAGGATCGCCGTCAACGTGGGCCGTACAGGCAGCCTGAACCCGTTCGCCATCCTGGAGCCGGTGCAGGTGGGCGGCGTCATCGTCAAGCAGGCCACCCTCCACAACGAGGACGACATCCGCCGCAAGGATATCCGTGAGGGCGACACGGTCATCGTCCAGCGGGCTGGCGACGTGATACCGCAGGTCGTCGGGCCGGTGGTCAGCAGGCGCACCGGCGACGAGAGGGTGTTCCAGATGCCGAACATCTGCCCCTCTTGCGGCAGCGAGGCCTACAGGTCGCCCGGCGAGGCGATGAGCTACTGCACCAACATCAGCTGTCCGGCGCAGATGTACCGCTGGCTGGCCCACTTCGCGGGGCGCGGCGCCATGGACATCGAGGGACTGGGCGAGCAGTGGTGCTCCGTCCTCATGGACAAGGGGATCGTGAAAGACCCGGCGGACGTCTACTACCTGACAAGAGAGAGACTCCTCTCGCTGGAGCGCATGGGCCCCGTCCTGGCGGACAAGATCCTGGCCAATATCGAAGCGTCCAAGGGCCGTGGGCTGGCCCGTCTCCTTTACGCCCTGGGGATACGTCACGTGGGCAGCGAGATGGCGGAGGTTCTGGCGGACCACTTCGGCACGCTGTACGCGATAGCGGGGGCCAGCCTCGATCAGTTGGAGGCTGTGGAAGCCATCGGCCCTAAGATAGCGGAAAGCGTGCATCAGTATCTCCGGGACCCACAGAAGCTGCGGATCATCGAGAAGCTGCAGCGGGCCAGCGTGCGCATGGATCAACAGAGGGCCGCGCCCAAGGAAGGCCCGCTGCAGGGCCAGACGTTCGTCTTCACGGGGACGCTGGCGTCCATGCCGCGGGGCCGGGCCGAGCGCATCGTCAGCGAGCTCGGCGCCGAAGCAGCCAGCAGCGTCACGCGCAAGACGACGTATCTGGTGGCGGGCGCCGACCCCGGCTCCAAGCTCCAGCAAGCGCAGGCTTACGGCGCCACAATCCTGGACGAAGAGGCGTTCCTGGGCCTACTGCGGCAGCACGGCTTGGAGGCATAGTGGGCCAAAGTCCGGCAAACGGCGTAGGGGCTACATCCAGGTCGCCTGCGTGAGCCCGTCGGTGAACTCGTGGATGCGGCTCACGGCGATCCTCCTAGCGCTCCTCCTTCTCGCCGCCTGCGCAAACGACGGGCCTTCGCGCGAGGAGGCATCATCAACGGCATCTGCCTCGGTGCGAGCCATCGCTACGGCCGCGCCGTCCGCATCTGCCACGCCATCCGCATCCGCGTCTCCGACGCCGGTCGCCGTCCCGCCCGGCCTGACCGCGGCCACCGTCACCCGCATCGTGGATGGCGACACCATAGAGGTGTCGATCGGCGGGCAGAAGTTCAAGCTGCGTTACATCGGCATGGACACGCCGGAGACGGTGGACCCCGGCAGGCCCGTCGGCTGCTTCGGGAAGGAGGCCAGCGTCCGCAACCAGGAGCTCGTGCTGGGCAAGACCGTCGGCCTGGAGAAAGACGTCTCGGAGACCGACCGCTACGGGCGCCTGGTGCGCTACGTCTGGCTGGATGGCCGGATGATCGACACCGTGCTGGTGGAGGAGGGCTATGCCAGGGCCTATCCGTACCCGCCGGACGTACGCTACGCCAGCCTGTTCGCCGCACTGCAGGCGCAGGCGCGCCAGGCCGGCCGCGGCCTGTGGGGCCCCGCCTGCCAGTCGCCAACGCCCGCGCCACCCGCAAGCGGCTGCGACTTCTCCGGCAGTTCCCAGCCCGTGATCAAGGGCAATATCAGCAACTCCGGCGAGAAGATATATCACGTGCCCGGCGGCGACTTTTACGACGAGACGGTGATCGACGAGTCCAAGGGTGAACGCTGGTTCTGCACGGAAGCGGACGCCTTGGCCGCCGGCTGGCGTAAGTCCCAGCGCTAGCATCGCCGCCCCAGGCCATAGCCTCAGCGCTCCGATGGCGTTGTTATCCTGAGGAGCGCCGGCTGTTCTTTGCAGCGGGATGTCGCCCTCAGGTATAATTCCCTACGTCCACCGCCTGTCCACCGACAGGCGGCCCTATCGTTTGGAGGAGAGGTTGCCCCTAAACCCGTTTAATGCCCTCCTGGGCCTGTTTTCCCATGACGTAGCCATAGACCTGGGAACTGCCAATACCCTGGTGATGGTCAGGGGTCGAGGAATCGTCATCGACGAGCCCTCCGTCGTCGCCATCGACCGCGTCAACAAGAAGATCCTCGCCATCGGCTCGGAAGCGAAGCGCATGGTGGGACGCACACCGGCTGACATCGTGGCCGTGCGTCCCCTGCGCGATGGCGTCATCTCTGACTTTGGCGTCACGGAGAAGATGCTCCAGTACTTCATCCGCTCCGTGCACGATCACTTCGGCCTCGGCCTGCCGCGGCCCCGCGTCTCCATCGGCATCCCCTCCGGCGTCACCGAGGTCGAGAAGCGCGCCGTGCACGACGCGGCGCTCAACGCCGGCGCGCGCTCCGCGTTCCTCGTCGAAGAACCGATGGCCGCCGCGATCGGTTCCGGACTGCCGGTCATGGAGCCGCACGGCTGCATGATCGTCGACATC
>JBGPMY010000157.1:0-5144 GCA_041487235.1 Dehalococcoidia bacterium | reverse complement strand
CCGTCATCAGCGCGCTGGAAGAGGCGCGGGCCCACAAAGGCCAGCCGTCGGTCGTCATCTGCGAGACGATCAAGGGCAAAGGCGTCAGCTACATGGAGAACAACCCGGACTTCCACGGCAAAGCGCCCACGCCGGAGCAGTTGCAGCAGGCGCTGCGGGAGCTGGCGGACTGAGATGACAGGAGCAAGGGACTGGGAACCAGGAGCCAGGAGCCGGGAAGCAGGGAGCCGGTATTCTGTCATTCTGAGCGCCGACCACGCCCTTCCAAGGCGAAGGCGTTCGCCGCGAAGGAATCTGGGGCCGTCCAGGGGTGGTGGGTCAAGCCGCGCGACTTCCAAGCAGACGCCAATTGGTGCCTTAATGGCCACAGGCGCCGACGGTTGTTTTCACGGCCGCCATGGCGGCCTACACGGAACCAGCAGACATGGGACATGAAACATGAGACACGACTGGCGCTCCGACATCGACCTGTCTCCTGTCGTCTGTCTCCTGTCTCGAGCGTCTAGCCATGGTGCAAGCAGCTAAGACGGAAGCCACCCGCGCCGCCCTGGGGCCGACGCTCGTGCGCCTGGCCCGAGAGGGGCTGGACATCGTTTGCGTGGACGCTGACCTGGGCTACTCCACCTCCGCCGTGAAGTTCGGGCGCGAGTTCCCGGACCGCTTCTTCACAGTGGGCGTGGCCGAGCAGAACATGATCGGCGTCGCCGCCGGCCTGGCCGCCTGCGGTAAGATCGCCTTCTGCAGCAGCTTCGCCGTCTTCGCCCCCGGCCACTGCTTCGACCAACTGCGCATGGCGGTAGCCCAGCCGGAGACCAACGTCAAGCTGGTGGCCAGCCACGGCGGCGTAGTCACCGGCGAGGACGGCGCCTCCGCCGAAGCCCTGGAGGACCTGGCCCTGATGCTTTGCATGCCGACCGTCCGAGTCATCTTCCCCGCAGATTATGTCGAGGCCGGGCAGGCGATCGAAACCGCGGCACGCACGGAAGGCCCGTTCTACATCCGCACCCTGCGCCCCAAGACCGCCATCATCTACGATGACTCCTACCGCTTCCAGCTTGGCCGCTGGAACACGTTGCGGCCCGGGTCGGACGTTACCTTGATCGCCTGCGGCGAGCTAGTGAAGGCCGCCCTCGACGCCGCCGAGGCGCTGGCCGCCGGAGGGATCGATGCTCGCGTGCTCAACGCTTCCTCGTTGCGTCCCATGGACCGGGAAGCCCTGCTGGCGGCCGCTGCTGAGACGGGCGCCATCGTCACGGCGGAGGACCACTTCGTGCACGGCGGCCTGGGCGGCCTTGTGGCGGAAACGCTGGCTGAGGAGCGCCCCGTCCCGGTGTCCTTTGTGGGGATGAAGGATCGATACGGCACCAGCGGCACCTGGGAACAGCTGCTGGAACACTTCCACCTTACCGCTGCCGCTATCGCCGAGGCCGCCCGGGAGGTCATTTCACGCAAGTCGCGCTAACCTGGCGCCCAGCCGCGCCCTTCCCAAGACTGCCATGAACCAGGCGGCCTTTCGCATCGCCGCCATCTCCCTCGTGACGACGGCCTGCCTGCTGGCGCTCAAGCTCGTTCTGGGCCTCATCAGCGGCAGCATCGCCGTCCTCTCCGACGCCGTCGATAGCGGCACCGACCTCACGGCGGCCACGGCGGCGCTGATCAGCGTGCGCGTCGCCGCCTGGCCCGCCGACGAGGAGCACCCCTACGGTCACGGCAAGGTGGAGAGCATCTCCGCGGGAGTGGCCGCCACCATCGTGGGTCTTGGCGGCGGCTTCGTCGTCTTCCAGGCGATTCGGCGTCTGCTCGGCACGGCGCCGGAACTGCACGTAGAAGTGGGACTGGTGGCGATGACAATCGCTGCCATCGCCAACGTGATACTGGCCTTCTTCATGCGGCGCGAGGCGCGGCGCTCCGGCTCGCTGGCGCTGATGTCCGAGTCCACCCACCTGCAGACGAACGTCGTCCAGGCAGTCACGATTATCGCTGGGCTGTTGCTGGTCGCGGCCACCGACGAGAAGGTGTTCGACCCGCTGGTGGCGCTGGCGCTGGCCGCGTACATGGCCTGGACGGCCATCGGCCTGGTGCGTGCGGCCACCTCGGAGATGATGGACACCGCTCTGCCCGTGGACGACTTGGGCGTCATCCACGACGTGCTGGTGGCGCACCGGCAGGAGATCCGCGGCTTCCACCGGTTACGCACCCGCAGGTCCGGCGCCACCCGGCACGTGGACATGCACCTCCTGGTCGACGCCCACAGGACAGTAGAGGATGTCCACCATATCGCCGATAGCATCGAGCACGAGATCGAGGCGCGCCTGCCCGGCACTGTCGTCGTCATCCACATGGAGCCGGACGACGGGCGCCACCGGGGAGACTTCGAGAGCCTGGTAGAAGAGCGGACGAGGGGCTGACGGACCGGCGGGGATTACGTGACATGCCGCAGATATTCGCAGGAAAAGGGTTGACTT
This sequence comes from Dehalococcoidia bacterium, assembly GCA_041487235.1. Taxonomy (GTDB): domain Bacteria; phylum Chloroflexota; class Dehalococcoidia; order SM23-28-2; family RBG-16-64-32; genus JBGPMY01. Next base: position 2,679 of record JBGPMY010000157.1, on the reverse strand, counting down.
CGCTGTCTGGTTGACGATAATGTTGCCGCAGCAGAACAAATCGGCTGCGGCGGATAGACCCGCCGCAGCCAAAACTAAGGATGCGCTCGCAGCCCTAGCCGCTTTGATTTTATCACAAGCGGCCGGGCCGTGTTCGCTCCGCAGATGGAGGTCGCCGTGATAAGACGAGTTTTGTTCACTCCCAGTATCAAGCTACTGCTGAGCATCACCATTGGTCTTGCCGCTCTCGTTCTGCTCTCGCAGATGACGGATGGCCGAGACGGGAACGTGGTTGAGGCGAGTCACCTGGGACCGCCGTTCCAAAACGGCTCTGCTCCTGCGTGTGAGACGTTTAACGGCGAGATTGCAACTCTCCTGGGCGTGATCGCCGGGCCCCTCGGGTTACTGGTTGCGGACCTGATCCCCGGCGTGCCGGAGCCCGGCTGGGTCTGGGTTGACCCGGCCGCCTCGGCCGATCCGAGCAAGCGCCTCCGTTCAGCCAGTGGCAAAGTGGTCAGCGAGGACAAGGTGGCCGCCAGCGATTTCCCTACCGTCCACGATTCTCACGACTTCAATTTCAACATCGCCGTGGATCCCGGGCAGGAGGGCGTCCTGTCCATCGCCAACAGCCCGAACGAGGAGGGCGCCACGTTTGCGACCCTGGAAGATCTCGCCAGTCCAACTGAAATGCACACGGAGTGGGAGATAGGCACCTTCCCTTCGGAGACCGGGTCGGACCCGGAGCGGACCTTCCCCAAGTGGGCCTGGCCCAATCTGGGCGACCGCGTGTACACAAACGGGCACTGGATCTACGACTGCGGCCATCCCTCGACGATCACGGACAGCGGGGCGAAGCTCTTCCGCAACGAGATTCACCCGGCCCGGGCCGTAGCGTCCATGCGCCAGCAGATGCGGCCGATGCCCGGCACGGGAACCACGCCTGTGCACGTAACGGCAACCGACCTCTACATCCACGGCCACGGCGGTTTCGCCGTGGACGATCTAACGTGCGGGCCCGACATCATTCAGGGCACTGGAAGCTGCTCCGCCATAGACTACCCGCATCGAGGCACTCCCATCGACGATAACTACGAGTGGGACATCTGTCTTCCACCCCTGCCGTTTGATAAGGCCGCGCTCGCTATCTCCTTTGAAAACGGCCCCGGCAACACCGTCACCGCTCCGGCGCTCGACCCGCAACTCAACGCCATGCCGGTCGGCGACCCGGCGACTGACCCTTGTGCGGCTCCTGAGTTCGGACCGAGCAAGGTACACGTCAAGATCCCGCTCGCCGGAAGCGGCGTTACCCCGGAAGACAAGTACGCCCGCAGGATATACGCCGGCTGGGTCTTCCCGCCCGACGCCGTCAAACACCTCAAGCTCACCCTAAACAAGATGGTCCTCCACGAAGACCAGGACATCGACCCGGGCGACTGTGAGTGCACCTTCTTCTACATGGGCCTGGACCGCTCGGCCGATGAATGGTTCCGCCTGCAGGGGTTCGACATCCCCACGGACGCGGGTTCCTGCCCCGGCGCCGGCGACAACACCCTGAGCGATTGGGACGACGACGGGGGCGCCGTATGCGGCGGTAACGGTGAGCTCAACTTCAGCGGCCCCACCTTCGACTTCTTCGTGGGCGACGGTCAGCCGTTCGCTATGAAAGCTCAAGGCTACGATCAGGACTGCCTGGACCAGCGTTATGGCGAGCATCAGATCGTTCAGATTGTCGGCGGCGTTCCCGTCCCAACGCTCGATGGTCTCGCTCTGGGCCTCTGCTACACGCCGTTGCCGTCTGGTTTCTGCCTGGTGCCAGGAGCTGACAACTGCGGAGACAATGATGCGTACAATGAGCTTGCCCAAACGTTCGGCCCGCCCGACTACGGCGTCGGCGCGCATGACGTCGCCAACCCTGACGGCCAGTACAACATGCAGTTCACTATTAGCGACGTACCTCTGTCAGACACCCTGGCAGACGCCGCAGATCTTGTGCTCACCAAGGATTGCAAGCCCGACGGGCCAGCCCTGGCCGGACAGCGGTTCACCTGCACCATCCTCGTGCAGAACCCGGGCGGACCCGGCCTCCCCCGCGACGTCGTCGTCGACGACACGATGCTGACCGACGTCGACCCCTCCAAGTACACCCTGGAGGACCCCACCTTCACCTTCGGCGGCATCGGCGGCCTCACCGACCCCTGCATCGATGCTGATAACCCGATGGAGACGATCCCCGGCGGCAAAGAGTTCCCCTGCAAGATCGGCACCGTCCCCATCGGTGGCAAAGCGATCATCACGATGCACATCACCTCCCAGGAGGGCGGCGACTTCAACAACCACGCCATCGTCAGCACGAGCTCCACCGACTCCGACCTAAGCAACAATGAGAGCGGCGACTCGGTCCACGTCACCGCTGTTGCCGACCTCTCGGTCACGAAGTCCGACGATCCCGACCCGGTGATCGCCGGCAACACGCTGACCTACACGCTGGGCATCCGCAACGACGGCCCCTCCACCGCCGTCAACGTCGTCGCGTCGGACCTACTGCCGGCAGTGGTGACTGTCGTCTCCGTCTCCGGCACCGGCGCCAGCTCCTGCAACGCCGGCACGCCGGGCGATCCAAACGATCCGACCCGCTGCACGTTCGATACCCTGGCGCCGGCCACGCTGCCCGGCCCACAGCGGACCATGACGATTGTGGTG
>JBGPMY010000156.1:0-5148 GCA_041487235.1 Dehalococcoidia bacterium | reverse complement strand
TCCATGGCCGAGGTGAAAAGCCCCAGCAGGGTGCCCGCCATGACGATCACCTTAGTGCGGGTGCCCATCTGGGAGATGGAGCCGGCGAGCGGAGCGGCGGCTGCGGTGGCCATCTCAGACACCAACCCTGGGCGTCTCTTGGGCCTCGATCGCCTCGGATGCCTCGGTCAGGTCGCGCAGCGCCAGAACCAGCCGCTCCAGCTGTTCGCGGCTCAGGAGGCTGAACACTCGGTCCATGCGCTCGCGGCCGGTGCGCTCCAACTCTTCCACGGTCTGCAGGCCGCTGCTGGTGAGGAAATGGCGAACCAGGCGGCGGTCGTCGCGGTCCTCCTCCCTGCGCACCAGTTGATTGCGGACAAGGCGGTCCATGATGCGGGTGAGGGTCGGGGGTGTCACATTAAGTCTATCGGCCAGCGCGCCGGCGGACAGGCCCGCTTCCGTTCTCAGCAGAAACAGTACGCGCAGCTGCGTCATGGTTAACCCCAGGCCGACCCAGGCCTCCAGCCGGCCGGGGTCTGAGCGGGTCACCAGGCGGCCAAACAGGTGGAACGCTTCGTTGCGCAGGTCCGAATCGTCGCTGAGATTCATTGTACTCGATACAACCTTTTCTTCGATTGCAACAGTTTAACACCTGCAACCAATCGGCGCTAGCACAGTGATAGGATATCCCCGTGCCCGGAGAGTTCGAGTCCAGCAGCGAGAACGAGGCGTTGAAAGAGGCGATAATAGAGCGCATCCGGGGGGAAGGCGGCATCACCTTCCGCGACTTCATGCGGATGGCGCTCTATCACCCCGGCCTCGGCTACTACTGCTCGTCCCGCGAGAAGATGGGCCGCAGCGGCGACTATCTGACGAGCCCGGAGGTGAGCCCCATCTTCGGCGCCATGGTGGGACGGCAGCTACGCGAGATGTGGGAGGCGCTGGGCAGCGGGCCGGCGGTCCAAGTCGTCGAGGCCGGAGGCGCCAGCGGCGTCCTCTGCCGCGACATCTTGCGCTGGGCGCGCCGCACCGCGCCGGAGCTCTTCCAGGCGCTCGATTACGTCGTCGTCGAAACGAGCCAAGCGCTCGCGGACCGCCAGCCGGCCGCCGAGTCCGAGGGTCTGCTGGGGAAGATACGCTGGGATAGAGAGCTGCCCTGCGGAGTCGAAGGCTGCATCCTGAGCAACGAGCTGCTGGATGCTCAGCCGGTGCACCGCGTTGCCGTCGAGGGCGGCCGGCTGTGGGAAGTGTTCGTCACATGGAACGGCGTCCGCTTCGCGGAGGAGCTGCGCGCCCCTTCGTCCCCGGAGATCGAAGAGTACTTCCAGCGCGCCGGCCTGTCGCCGGGCGAGGGCTGCCGCGCCGAGGTGAACCTGGAAGCGCTGTCCTGGATGAGGGAGGCAGCGAACGCCCTTGGCCGCGGATTCGTCATGACGTTCGACTATGGGTACGAGGCCGCGGAGCTGTTCGCGCCCTGGCGGCGAGATGGAACGTTGCTCTGCTTCTATCGCCACAACCCCAGTAACGATCCATACGCGCGCATCGGCCGCCAGGACATGACGGCGCACGTGGACTTTACCGCCGTCCGCAAGGCCGGGGAAGAGGCCGGGCTGAAGACGCTGGGCATGGTGTCGCAATCAGAGTTCCTGACGAACATGGGGATCGCAGAGGCGGTTTCGCCTCCCGGGGAAGGCGAAGCGGACCCTTCGGCTCCGCGCAGGGCAGGCCTGGAGGAGTACTACGCCCGCCGCCGGGCCCTCGTGGAGCTGCTGGACAGCAGCGCGCTGGGCCGGATTAGAGTGCTGATTCAGTCCAAAGGCATCGGTGACGTGCGCCTGAGCGGCCTCAGCGAAGGCAGGTGCTGATGCCGCGGGTAGGTGAGCAGGCGCCGGACTTCGCGTTGCCGAGCACAAAAGGTGAGTTGAGGTTTGGCGAGATCGCTGCGCGGACGAAGGTGCTTCTCGCCTTCTACGTGGAGGATAACACCCCTCTCTGCTCCAGCGAGATATCGGTGCTCAAAGAAGACTACGAGATAGTGCAGCAACTGGGCGCGCAGGTCATAGCAGTCAGCACCGACACGCTCGAATCGCACCGCGGCTTCGCAGAGCGGCTCGGCGGCGTGCCCTTCCCCCTGGTCAGCGACGAAGGGCTGGAGGCCGCGATAGCCTACGACGTGCTCGACCCGGATAACAAGCGGTCTCGCCGCGCGGTCTTCGTGATTGAGGGCGGCAAGATCGTGCACGCGGAGCTGTGGTTTCAGCCGGGGAACCCCAGGCAGTACGAGGAGATCTTCAGGGCATTGGGGTTCGATGCGTGAGTGTCAGCGCGTAACAAGAGGCAGAACCGGGAAACAGGCCCGCCCCCTTGCTACCTGGTCTGGGCCAGCGAGAGCTGCTGTAGCGCCCACTTGGCAGAGTCCAGCGCCCTGTCAGCCGGAATGAGAGGGACTACCTCCCATTCCAGGTAGGCCGAGAGCGGGAGCCGGTTCAGCAGGTCCGCCAGCTCCTCGTTGGAGTCCACGTCGACTATGACGCAGCCTGCGCGCTGGCCGACGTAGGCGCCGCCGGCTAGCACCTTACCGTTGCTCTCCAGCTGCTTGATAACCTGCCACGTGGACGCCATCATCCCCAGAAACTGCTCCCTAGGCATGGGCGGGGCCTCGCTCAGTTCCGCTTTGACAAAGAACAGCATGACCTGACCTCCTCATGAGACCGCCCTGCTTGCGGCGGGCAGGTGGATTATACGGCAGGGCACGGCCGGTTGGAAGTTGGGGCTGGAGACCGCTTGTTGTAGTCCTTGCGCTGCAGGCGCTAGAATAAGGGACGCGTTCGGGACTTGAGAGACTGCCCGAGCATCCTTGAGGAAGGTCGCATGAGGAAGTTGGACTATTTCGCGCCTCAGACCCTTCGGCCGGCTGTGGAGTTCCGCCGACATCCGGTAACGGCCACGACGGTGCAGTTGTTGAAGGGTGCGGCGGAACGGGAACAGCGCGACGATGATCGACCTGGAGTACGAATCTCTGTGGCCGGTCCTGGACCCGGTCGATGCGGTACGCCGGAGCGCGTCCTAAGGACGCTGAGGAGATATAAGGAGGAGCCCAATGGGAGAGTTGATGAAGCCGACCAAAGAGCAGATCAAGGAGTTCTACAGCCAGGCCCTGAGCCGCTGCCTGGAGGGGTTCTCACGCCTGGACGAGAAGGAGTGGGCCAAGAAGGCGTCCGACCAGTGGACGGCCAAAGAACACCTGGCGCACCTGGTGGGAACCCACGAACAGGAGACGATGGTGCTGACGCGGCAGGCCCTGGCCGGGCAGCCCGCGCACGTGCCTGGCTACGAGAAGCGCCAGGACATGCTCGCCTTCAGGGAGAGCACCACGAAATCCGTCAGCGATCTGCCGGCGCCGGAGCTGCTGCGACGAATGAAGGAGGGGTTCGAGGAGCACCTTGGCGTCCTTGACGGCCTCACCGAGGCCGACCTGGACAAGCCGGCGATGAGCCCCGGCTGGGATCGACCGGGTACGATCCGTGACCTGTTCTTCGCCAGCTATCTGTTCTTGCCGTCGCAATATCAGGAGATCCGCAAGGTGGCCAAGAAGAAGCTGGCCCACTGGATGGAGGCCAGCACCCCGGAGCAGGTACACTACCACCTGGAGCGCACCTTCCACTACATGCCGCTGATCTTCCGCAGCGACCGCGGCGCCGATATGCAGGCGACGTACGTGTTCACGATGGAAGGGGACGGTGGCGGGCAGTGGGCGATCAAGATCGGCGGCGGCAAGGCAGAGTCGGAGGACGGGGCGCCGGCGAACTTCGACATGGAGCTGAAGACAAAGCCGGAGCTCTGGATGGACCTCTCCACGGGTGAACTAAACGCCGCCTGGGCCATCATGACGCGCAAGGTGCACCTGGGGGGCAACGCCGGGCTGGCGATGAAGCTGGGCCCGCTGTTCTCCGCTCAGGAGTAGCGGGACGAACCGTGCGGTGCGTCGCCATCCTGCCTACCGCCATCAGGCGGCGCGACGAAGCTGTTTTGCGCGGGTGAGGCCATGAATGACATGGGGCGCTACGAAATCCTGTCCCACGTATCGATGCCGGAGTGCAGCATCCGCATCATCCGCATGCTGGAGACGGAGCACGTAGCCCCGCACTACCACGAGAACTGCTCCCAGATCTACACGGTCCTAGAACACGAGGTGGAGGCGCGCGTGGGCGACCAACTGCTGCGCCTGCGCCCCTACGAGACGGTGCGCATCGAGAAGGGCGTGGTGCACAGCGTGCGCACGGTCAGCGGCGAGGCGCTGGTGATGAGCCTCTCGATACCGCCCCTGGACCGCGACGACCAGCACGCAGTGGAGTGAACGGCTTCTCCCTGTGATTGGCGTCACTTGACGCCGGAGAGTTCTCGTGATAAATCTCAAACACACGACAAAGGAGGTCTGCCCTTGACGCAAGAAACCGCCACGCAGAAGAAGAGTAACCCCATCGTTCCTTTCTTGAGGCTCCCAGAGAAGTATCCGGATGAACCGGCTTACCTTTGGGGTGTTCTCTGTAAGCAGTGCGGCGCCAAGTTCCTGGGCGCCCGTACGGCCTGCGGCCAGTGCGGCTCCACGGGGCCGTTCGAGGAGACCCGTTTCGGCGACGAAGGCGAGATATACGTCTTCTCCGTCGTCCACCAGACGGTGCCCGGCCTGGAGGCCCCGTACGTCGCCGCCATCGTCGATCTCGACGACGGCGTCAGCGTGCGGGCCAACGTCTACGGCCTGGACGCCACGAAGCCCAGCTCCGACTGGTTTGGCAAGCGAGTGAAGCTGTTTACTGAGAAGGTCCGTGTGGATCGCGAAGGGAACGATATCGTCGCGGCCAAGTTCCGGGTAGTGAACTAGCCCCAGAGCGGGAGTCGGAAGGAGAATACGATGCGAGACGTAGCCATAGTCGGCGCCAACATGCTCAAGTTCGGGCGCTACCCGGACAAAGACGTGGTGACACTGGCCTCGGAAGCGGCGATCGGCGCCCTGAAAGACGCCGGCTGCACGATGAAAGACGTGGAGATCGTGGTCAGCGGCAACCTCTACCAGTCCAACGCCATGATCGGGCAGCGGATCATGAAGGAGATCGGCGCCACCGGAGTGCCCGTCATCAACGTCGCCAACGCCTGCGCTACCGGCTCCAC
>JBGPMY010000155.1:0-5151 GCA_041487235.1 Dehalococcoidia bacterium | reverse complement strand
GGCGGACCTGCGCTAGCCGATCTCCAGGATGGCCTTGGCGCCCCTGCGGATGGCGGCCACCTTGAGCAACGTGCGCATGGCGTTGGCGATCCGGCCCTGCTTGCCGATCACGCGTCCCATATCGGCCTCGGCGACCTTGAGGTGGAAGACGATGTGGTCGCCGGCGTCCTCCTCGGAGACCTCGACGTCGTCCGGGCTGTCGACGATAGCTCGAGCCATGAATTCGATCAGCTCTTTCATGGGGGTTACTCCGTGGGTTCGGCTTCTCCGGCGGGCTCGGCCTCGGTGGCCGCCACCTCCGCCTCGGGCTGCGCGGCCTCAGCCACTGGCGGCTCTTCCGGCGCAGCCTCTGCCGTCTCCGCGGCCTCGGCTTCCGGCGTCTCCGCGGCCTCGGCTACCGGCGGCTCTTCTTGGGCAGCCTCTGCTGTCTCCGCGGCCTCGGCTACGGGCGCCTCTTGTTCAGCCGCCTGCTCTGTCTCGGCGGCTGGGCCGGCAGCTTCCGCGGCAGCTTTAGCCTTGGCTTTGGGCGCAGTGGCCGCCGGCGCTTCGGGGGCCTTGGCCGCGGCCTCCTTCTTCTCCCTCGGAGGCGCCTCTTTGCCCTGGTAGCGCACGGGCGCCTTGCCGGCCCTCTCCATCACTCCCGCGCGGGTGAGGATCTTGGCGGCCGATTCCGATGGTTGAGCCCCCTTCCCCAACCAGTAGATGGCCTCTTCCTCTTTCACCACCACGGTGGCGGGATTGGTCAGGGGGTTATAGTGGCCGATGATCTTGAGGAAGGCGCCATCGCGCGGGGAACGCGAGTCTGCGACGACGATGCGATAGGCGGGCTGCTTTTTCTTGCCTACTCTGGTGAGACGGATTCGTAACAATAAGCACCTCCGAAGTGGAATGAGGGGATCATCGGCTACCGGAGGAACGGCGAGATTGCGGAGCCGCGGCCGGTGCTGATCATCTGCAGGATACGTTTGGCTTCGTGGAACTGTTTGAGCACTTTGTTGACGTCCGCCGGCTTGGTGCCGCTGCCCGTCGCGATGCGTCGTCGCCGGCTGCCGTCAATGATATCAGGGTTGCGTCGCTCGTCTTTGGTCATGGAGTAGATGATGCCTTCCACATGCTTGAAGAAGCTCTCGTCCATCTCGTCCACGTTGAGGCTCTTCTTGATCTGGGAAAGGCCGGGAATGAGGCCGATGAGCTGGGAGAGGGGCCCCATGCGCTTGATGCGCTGGTACTGGTCCAGGAAATCGTCCAGCGTGAGAGTTCCCTTCTTCATGCGCTTGTTCAGCGATTCCACGTCCGTGTCGCTCATCTCCGCCTTGGCCTTGTCGATCAGGGTCAGCAGGTCGCCCATACCCAGGATGCGGGAGGCGAAGCGGTCCGGGTAGAACGCCTCCAGGGCGTCCGCCTTTTCGCCGGCGCCGACGAACTTGATGGGCACGCCGGTGACGGCGCGGATGGAGAGGGCGGCGCCACCACGGGCGTCGCCGTCCAGCTTGGTGAGGATCAAGCCGGTGAGAGGCACGGCGCTGTGAAACTCCTCAGCGGCGTGCACGGCGTCCTGGCCGGTCATGGCGTCCGCTACCAGAAGCACCTCTGTGGGAGAGAGGAGCTTGTAGAGGGACTTAAGCTCCTTGCGGTCATCGTCGTCCAGTTGGACATAACCTACTGTGTCCACAAGGACGGTGGATGCGCCGGTGCGCTTGGCCTCTGCCAGCCCCTTCTTGCAGACCTGCTCCGGGCGCGCGCCAGCCACGGCGAATACGGGGATGCTCAGCTGCTTGCCCAGCGCCTCGACCTGCTCGATCGCGGCGACACGTTCGGGGTCGGCGGCGACCATGAGGGGGCTCTCGCCCTGGCGGCGCAGGTGAAGGGCCAGCTTGGCGGTGGTGGTGGTCTTGCCGGAGCCCTTGAGGCCCACCAGCATGATGACGGTGGGCGGCGATTTGGCCTTTTCCAGGCGGGCGTGGCCTCCGCCCAGCACCTCGATCATCTGCTGGTTGACGATGTCGATGATCTGCTGCATGGGGGTGAGGCTCTTGGTGATCTCCGCCCCCTGGGCGCGCTCGCGCACGCCCTGAACGAAATCGCGGACTACCTTGTAGTGGACGTCGGCCTCAAGCAGGGCCAGGCGGACTTCGCGCAGAGCGTCGTCAAGGTCCTTTTCTGTGATCGTGCCGCGGCCGCCGAGGCGACGGAAGACCCCTTGGAGTTTATCGGTGAGGGAGTCGAACATTATCTCAAGAGAGGATTGTAAGGGCGCGCCGGAAGGGAGTCAAGGAAAGCTGTGGGGCGAAACCCTACGGCGGGTTGCGGGTCAGGCTGACAGACGTTGCGACTACCTCAACCTAGGGTGATGATAAGGCCGCGCGAGAGGGCGTATCTCTCGCTGTTGTGTGTGTCTGCCCGTCATAGGGAACACCGTAGAGGAAGACTATGCCACGCAAGGGGAAACGGCGCCGGGAAGCGCGAAGGGAGCGCCACGAGCGCGCTGTCCAAGCGGTGGCGGGCGAGCCCGTCGCGGAGGGAGGGGCACCGTCATCGCCGGCCCAGCTACCACAGCGCAAAGAGAAGGCGCGGCCGAAGCAGCGGCCGAGGCGCGCAGGTTATGCGCGGGTAATGGGATGGGACATAGCGGTAGGTACACTGGTAGGCTCCCTGGCGTCCATTGTTGTTCTGGGACTCATCGGCGTAGGTGTGTACCTGATCGTGAGCAGCGGGTCGTCGGGTGTGAGCGCCCCAGCGGCCCCGCCTAGGACGCCGGACCCCCGCGTGGCAGGACTCACGCCCGCTGCGTCGTTCGAGATACAGGCGGGCGGCTCTTCTGACGACGCCTACTTCACGCCGAATACCATCACGGCCAAGGCGGGCCAGGTGTTCGAGATCGTGGTGAAGAATGCGGGTACTGTCTCTCACAACCTCAGGGTCTCGGGACCCAACGGCGTCTACGACGACGACACGGCGCGCCCGAGCGACGATTTCGTGTCGGACCCGTACGCGATCGAGGCGGGCAAGGAAGGGCGCGTCGTCGTGAAGATCGACAAGGCGGGGACGTATCCCTTCCGCTGTGACCTGCACCCTCTGGTGCAGAAAGGGACGCTGACGGTGCAGTAGAAGGGCGGGCGTGGCAAGCGGCTGCGGAGAAGCCCGTCGTCGGGACGCCTGACCTACCACTCTAGCCCCCCCCAGACTCTCCTTTCGACCAGGCTCAGGACAGGCTTCGCGAAGATGAGCGGTGCCCGCTGCGAACGGTCCTGCGCTCAGAGTGACAGAACCAGCGGCGGGCAGCGTCGCCGTAGGAGCGGGGGCTCAAGGGTCTCGGGGGCGCGACAAGCAGCACCCCTACACGTGCTAGCCGCCGCCTAGCAGCGGCTTCAGCGCCTGCTCCAGTTCCTCGTAGCTGACGACGGCCTCGAACTTACCGGCGATGACGCCGTGGTTGTCCAGGATAAAGACCCAGGGTTCCGTTTCCAGGTTCCAGGTCTGGCTGGCGGGCGGGAGGTCCGCCGCCGCGATCTGAGGACAGCCTTGCGAGGGATGGCTGGCGATCTGCAGGTTCATGATGGGCAGCGGGCAGAGCCCCTTTCCTGCCCGCGCCTCAGGAATGAAGTAGGGCTCTACGTGGATGAAGTTGGCCTGGCCCTGGTACTTCGTGTACAGCTCGTCCACCGCGCTCTTGGTGGGGCCGCAGATCTGGCTGATGCAGAAGGCCGGCGTGGCGAAGACGATGACGCTGGGCTTACCGGACTTCACGGCATCGGCGATGGTCATCTGGTGCATCGCCGGGTCCGGCGGGTCGGAGGTGTCGATCTGCGCGATGTCAGCCACGTCCTTGAGGAGCGGCTGAACGGAGGGTGGCGCCGGATCGCCGGTGGCGCGCGAGAGGCTCTTCTCATGCACGACGAAGATGGGCGCCTGGGTCTCCAGCTCCGTCCCGTTCAACGTGCCGCTGACCTCGACGCCCCACTGCGCGGCGGAGTCGAAGTTGACGTTCGCCACGTAGACGCCCAGTTGGCCGGCGGCATGGCTCTCCACGGTTCCATCGGCATGGGTGTGGGTGAAGCTCTTCTGAATGGTGATGGCCGTAGCGTCGGAGTCGGACTTGAACAGCTTGTCGCCGCTCTCCGTAACGCAGAAGAAGCGAAAGTGTAGCTGGGCGCCAGAGACGGGCGCCTGGTCCTTGTCCAGGAGCCCCACGACGAAGCGGTTGGGCCCGATGCCGAGATCAGAAGAGACAGGCGCGGGGAAGTAGTCGGCGCTGGTAGGGGTGAGGACGAGCTTGCCGGCGCGATCGGCGCTGGGGCAGGGAGCGGGGCTATTGACGGCGCCGGTCTGCTTGCCGGCGGACGGTTCTCCGCCACCACAGGCTGCGAACAACAGTGCCAGAGCGGCGAGGACGGCCGCAAGGCAGGCGAGCGCCCGGCTCAAAGCCCCTTGTCCGCCATGAAGGCGCAGAGGTCCGCCACGCGGCAGGCGTAGCCCCATTCGTTGTCGTACCAGGCAACGGCCTTCACCAGGGTCCCGTCGATTACCAGCGTGCTGAGGGCGTCGAAGATGGAGCTGCGCGGGTCGCCCTTGAAGTCGGACGAGACCAGAGGCTCGTCGCAGTAGCCGAGGATGCCTCGCAGGGACTCCGAGGCGGCGTCGCGGAACGCCTCGTTCACCTCTTCCACGGTCACCGGCCTCTGCAGCGTGGCCACGAAGTCGCAGACGGAGACGGTGGCTGTGGGCACGCGGAAGGCCATGCCGTCCAGGCGGCCCTTGAGCTCCGGGATGACCTGGGTGACGGCCTTGGCGGCGCCGGTGGTGGTGGGAATGATGTTCAGGCCGGCGGCGCGGGCGCGACGCAGGTCCTTGTGCACGGTGTCCAGGATCACCTGGTCGTTGGTGTAGGCGTGGATGGTGGTCATGAACCCTTTGTCCACGCCAAACGCCTCGTGCATGACTTTGACCACCGGCGCGATGCAGTTGGTGGTGCAGGAGGCGTTGGAGACAATGCGGTGCTGGGCCGGATCGTACATCCGCTCGTTGACGCCTATAACCACCGTCAAGTCTTCACCCTTGGCCGGGGCGGTGATGATCACCCGCTGGGCGCCGCCGCCATCGATGTGAGCGCGGGCTTTGGCGGCGTCGGTGAAGATGCCGGTGGACTCCACG
>JBGPMY010000154.1:0-5185 GCA_041487235.1 Dehalococcoidia bacterium | reverse complement strand
GGTTTGTGCTGGTTTACGACTGGCCGAACGTCGCTCTGACGGTCCTTTCAGGGAGCGCCGCCATCTTCGCGGTTGTCCTGACTTACCGCGCGGCGCGCCAGTCCGGCGTCCGCTATCAGCCCGGTCATCAGCGTGTGGGGAGTGTGCTTTAATGCTTGGTGTGGTCAAGGCGATTGGGACGACGTTGCGGGCGGCGATGCGCAAGCCGGTGACGGTGCAATATCCCACGGAGAAGAAGGAGTTGCCGCACCGCTCGCGGGGATTCCCGGTGCTGCTCTGGGACTTCGAGGCGCCGGAGCCGTTCTGCACGGGCTGCCAGGTCTGCGCCCGCTACTGCCCGGTAGACTGCATGACGGTGACGATGAAGGACAACCCCAAGTACGCCGAGGGCAAGAGCAAGCGCAAGAAGATCGTCGACAGGTTCTACATAGACTACGCGCGCTGCATGCGCTGCGATATCTGCGTTGAGGTCTGTAACTTCGATGCAATTGTTATGAACAACACGTGGGAGGGCGTGGAGCTCTCCCGATATGACAGGCAAGACCTGGTGCTGGACCTGCCTGCTCTGCTGGGGCAGTCCAAGAGCGGCCAGTTGGAAGACCCGTTCCGGGAGCCGATGGGCGTGGCCCACTCCGGCTGGGCGCCCAAGGCGGAGGCAGAAGAGGAGGGCGCGGAAGCGCCCGACAAGGAAGGCGGCGAGGAGTAGAGACAGCTTTGTCACCAAGGGTCCGTTGACCGCATGACCTACGAAGAAGTCATATTCTACGTAGTAGCTGCGGTCACCGTCATCGGCGGTCTGGGCGTAGTGCTCTCCCGCAACATCGTGCACTCCGCCCTTTTTCTTATCCTCTCCCTTCTCGCGGTCGCTGGAGTCTTCGTCCTCCTGGCGGCCGAGTTCCTGGCGATCGTCCAGGTGCTCATCTACGGCGGCGCCGTCACCATACTCATCCTGTTCGCCATGATGCTGACCCGCGTGAGAGACCTGCCGACCCAGGTGGATGGCCCTCAGAAACCCGTCGCCTTCCTGGTGGCGGGCGCCTTCCTGGGGACATCCATTCTGGCCGTGACCAGCACCACCTGGCCCGGCCAGACCGATAAGATACACGTCATATCGTTCCAGGAGCTGGGGAATGTCCTCTTCCGCAACTGGGCGATCCCGTTCGAGGTGGCGTCGCTCGTCCTCATGGTGGCGCTCATCGGCGCTATTATCCTGGCCCGTGCTGAGGAGGGCGAATGATCCCCCTCAACAACTTCCTGGTGCTCAGCACCATCCTCTTCTCGCTGGGCATGTACGGCGTGCTGGCGCGTCGCAGCGCCGTGATGATCCTGATGTCCGTCGAGTTGATGCTGCAGGCCGTCAGCATCAACTTCATCGCCTTCGCCGTCTACCTCTCGCCGGAGCAGTTCACAGGGCTCATCTTCGCCATCTTCGTGATCACCGTGGCCGCCGCCGAGGTTGGCCTGGCGCTGGCGATCATCCTCCGCCTTTACCGCAACAAGGCGACGGCCAACGTAGACGAAGCGGACACGATGAAGTGGTGAGGCGGATGGAAGGAGGAAGCAGGAAGAAGGAAGAGGCCGCCCCTCCCGCGCCGCGCGGGTTCAGGAAGCTGGTGGCGTGGCAGAAGGCGCAAGCCCTTGCTTCCTTGGTCTTCACTACTGTTGGCTCGGGACGGTCACCGCATTGGCTAAGCGACCAGGTCATGCGCGCCGCGCTCTCTGTGCCCGCCAACATCGCGGAGGGATACACCCGAGGAGGACTGGCGGACTACTTGCGTTTCCTCGATATCGCGCGCTCATCACTTGCAGGACTCGAGTCCCATCTCTACTTTATGGCCGCGAACGGCCTTATCAGGAGTTCCGAGCAGAGGAAGCTCGACGAAGCGGTATCCGACGCCGGTAACCTCCTCGTTGGTCTGATACGGGCGCTCAGAGCTAAACAGAATGACGGTTCGTGGAATCGTCTGCGGGAGGAGCGGGCTGGCTACGAGACGATGAGTGGCGAGGAAGAGTATCTTCCTCCTTCCTCCTTCCTCCTTCCCGGAGGGGAGGGATAGGCGTAGCCATGGGGATGGAACAGGCCTGGCTGATGCCGGCCATCCCGGCGGCCGCATTCGTTGTCCTGCTGCTTGGTGGCAAGTACCTGCCGCGCCGGGGCGACTGGCTGGCCATCGGCGCCATCGCTGCGTCGTTCGTCATCTTCTTCCCGGTGCTGGTTGATCTCCTCGATAAGGTAGACCAGAACGGGTTCGCCGGCGGCCGCAAGAGCTGGGAGTGGGTCTCCTTCGCGGACTTCCATATCCGCCTGGGCTTCTTCGTGGACCAGATCGCTATCGTCATGCTGGCCGTCGTGAGCTTCGTGACGCTTATGGTGCAGGTGTATTCCGTGGGCTACATGCGGGGCGACCCCCGCTACGGCTGGTACTTCGCCTGCATGTCGCTGTTCGCGGCCTCTATGCTCACCCTGGTGCTGGCGGACAACCTGCTCCTCCTTTATGCCGCCTGGGAAGGGGTTGGCTTCTGCTCCTTCCTGCTCATCGGCTTCTGGTGGGAGCGGCGATCCGCCGCGGAGGCGGCCAAGAAGGCGTTCATCACTACGCGCATCGGCGATGTCCTCTTCCTCATCGGCATCATCCTGCTCTGGAAAGAGGCGGGCACGTTCGATATCTCAGAGATCTTCGCCTTCGCCGCTAAGGGTGGCTATAGCCAGACGTATCTCACGACCGCGGTGCTGTTCCTGTTCGCCGGGGCGATGGGCAAGTCCGGGCAGTTCCCGCTGCACGTCTGGCTGCCCGACGCCATGGAGGGCCCGACTCCGGTCTCCGCCCTCATTCACGCGGCGACGATGGTGGTGGCCGGCGTCTACCTGGTGTCCCGCATGCTCCCGTTGTTCGAGCTGGCGGACCCCTTGGCGCTGGACTTCGTGACGGCGATCGGGCTGACCACGGTGATGATCTCAGCGACTATGGGGCTGGCGGCGACGGACATCAAGCGGGTCATCGCCTACTCCACGCTGAACAGCCTGGGGTTCATGATGGTGGCCCTGGGTTCGGGCTCGGTGACGGCGGCCATGCTCTACCTGCTCGCGCACGGCTTCTTCAAGGCGCTCCTGTTTCTCAGCGCGGGCTCCGTCATCCACGCCACAGAGCAGCAGGACCTGACCGAGCTCGGCGGTCTCTCTCGCAAGATGCCCGTGACGACAGCCGTTTTCGCCGCTGGGACGCTCGCCATGATCGGCATCGTGCCTCTGTCCGGCTTCTGGGCCAAGGACGAGGTCCTGAACGCTGCCAGCGATCACCAGAACGTGGCCGTCTACGGCCTGATGATGGTGAGCGTCTTCATCACCGGCCTCTACATGACAAGGCTGTTCGTGCGAACGTTCCTGTTCGAGACGCGCAATCGCGAGGCGCAGGAGCACGCCCACGACGCCGAGCCCCTGATGACCGTCCCCCTGCTGCTGCTGGCGGCGCTGACACTCGTCGCCGGTCTTGTGGTGTTCGACGGCGTGGGCGAGGCGCTGGGCTTCCCGGGCGGCTTCGCCAAGTTCGTCTTTCTGAAGGAGGCGGAGTCGTTCCACTTCCCCTGGGACGTGGCTGTCCTCTCGACGGCGACGGCCGTGGGGGCGGTGCTCGTAGGCTTCTTCATCTGGTCGTACGAGGCGCAGCGGGCGAAGCGAGCCGCCGAGATCTTCCGTCCCGTCTACCTGCTGCTCTCCAACCGCTACTACATCGACGACCTGTACCAGCTTGTCATCAATCGGGTGATCCTGGCCGGAGGCGCCGTACTGGCCTGGTTCGATCGCAACATCGTCAACGATACGGGAGTGGACGGCTCGGCCGCCCTGGGCTACTTGTCGGGCCGCGAGATGAAGTTCCTGGAGACGGGGAAGCTGCCCAACTACGCGCTGGCGATCGCCGCCGGTGTGGTGGTGCTGGCGATCGTGTTCATGGTGGTGGCGGTATGAGCGCAGGAACAAGGAACAAGCAACAAGCAACAAGGACGGCGCGCCGTGTTCCGTGTTACTTGTTACATGTTCCCGTGGGAAGCGGGGTGTAGGGCGTGGGTTGGCTCCTGTTCGCCCTCATCGCCGTGCCCAGCGCCAGCGCGGTCGTCTTCATGCTCGTGCCGTCGCGCTACCCGCAGCTGACCCGCTACGTCGCCCTCCTTTCCGCCGGCGCCATGTTCGTGATGTCGCTGCTGACGTTCATCGCTTACCAATACGACGGTGGCCGCGGGCTGCGCTTCGACCTGCGGATCGACTGGCTGGAGAACATCTCGCTGTTCAAGGAGAACGGAATCAGCCTGCACCTGGCGGTGGACGGCATCGCGGCGCCGCTGGTGCTGCTCACCGGCATCGTCATATTCGCGGCCGTCTTCGTCTCCTGGAACATCGCCTATCGGAATAAGGACTTCTTTGTGCTCCTCTTCCTACTGGTGAGCGGCGTGTTCGGCGTCTTTGTCTCCCAGGACCTCTTCTTCCTCTTCTTCTTCTACGAGGTGGCGGTGCTGCCTATGTATCTCCTGATCGCCATCTGGGGCGCCAGCAGCGACTTCGGCACGTTCACGCGCACGAAAGAGTACGGGGCGATGAAGCTGGTGATGTACCTCGTTGCGGGCAGCGTGCTCATCTTTATCGCCATCTTCGCTACCTTCGTCGAGGCCGGCAAAGGGACGTTCGACCTGCCGGTGCTGGGATCCGCCACCTACGGCGAGACGTTCCAGAAGACGTTCTTCCCCTTCTACATGATCGGCTTCGGGGTGCTGGCGGGCATGTGGCCGTTCCATACCTGGTCGCCGGACGGGCACGTGGCGGCGCCCACCGGCGTCTCCATGCTGCACGCCGGTGTCCTCATGAAGCTGGGCGCCTTCGGCATTCTGCGCGTGGGGATCAGCCTCTTCCCGGACGGGGCGCAGTTCTGGGCGCCCGTGCTGATGACGCTGGGCGTGACCGGTGCCCTGTACGGCGCCGTCTCCGCGCTGGCCCAGAACGATCTCAAGTACATGGTGGGCTACTCCAGCGTTAGCCACATGGGCTACGTGCTGATGGGGCTGGCGACGATGAACAACATCGGCGTCAACGGCGCCGTGCTCCAGATGTTCGCCCACGGCGCGATGACGGCGCTCATGTTCACTAACGTCGGCGCGGTCTACGACCAGACCCACGTCCGCGACATGACGGTCTTCG
>JBGPMY010000153.1:0-5191 GCA_041487235.1 Dehalococcoidia bacterium | reverse complement strand
GTCGCCGAGACCCCTCACTTCGTTCAGGGTGACAGGGGGAATAGAGCATGCGAGAACCAGACTCCTGGATCGAACTAGGCGTCGAGGTCGCGGGCGTCGACGCTGAGACCGCGGCGGACGTGTTGCGACAGGCCTGCCCCGGTGGCGTCGTCATCGAGCCGGCCCACCGCCTTGATCAGGCCATCGACGCCTACGTCGTAGACGGCGACGGACCGGCTGTGGTCAAGGGATACCTGCCTGCGGACGGCGAATCGCTCCGGCTGCGCCGCTCGTTGCGCCTGGCGCTTGCCATGGCGCCGCTGCAGTCGCCGCCGCGCTGGCGGCGCGTCCGCCGTCTGCGCGAGCAGTCCTGGCGCGACTCCTGGAAGCGCCACTTCGGCCTACAGCGCATCGGCCGCTCAATCGTCGTCAAGCCTTCCTGGGTGCACTACGCCCTGAAGGGCACGGAGACGGTCATCGAGATCGATCCCGGTATGGCCTTCGGCACGGGCCAGCATCCGACGACCGCAATGTGCCTGCGCGCCCTCGAAGAACTCCTGCGGCCCGGCATGCGTGTCCTGGACCTGGGCTGTGGCTCCGGCATCCTGGCCATCGCCGCCGCCAGGATGGGCGCCAGTCGAGTGCTGGCGCTGGATATCGACCCGCTGGCGGTCAAGGCCGCGACTGAGAACGTCGCCGCCAACCGTCTCGGCGCCCTGGTTGAAGTGCGCGAGGGTACGCTCATCGCTGAGGTTGCTGCTGACCCTTTCGATGTGGTCGTCGCCAACATCAGCGGTCTCACACTGGAGCGGCTGGCGCCCGCGCTGGCGCGCTCGCTGGCGGCAGGCGGAACTCTGATCGCCAGCGGCTTCCTGGAGGACGCCGTCGCCGGCCTCAGTGCTGCGTTCGCGACTGCCGGTCTCGCCATCGAGCGGGTGCAGGACGACGGCATCTGGCGCGCCATCATCGCGCGGGAGAATCTGACCACCACATCTTGAAAGATGTGGCATAGACTAACGCCACTTCACCCCCGCTTGAAACCTGCCCGCCGGCAGGCGGGGCTGGGGCATACGATGCCGCACCTTTCAAGGTGCGGTGCCGCTTGTGACCCTTGACCCGCTGACCCCCTGACCCGTTACGCTTGTCCCGTGATCCTGCGCAGGTTCTTCGTAGCGCCCGGCTCCGTGCGGGCCCGCAACGTCACCCTGGGGCCGGAGATGGCGCACCGACTGGGGCGTGTGCTTCGCCTCAAACGCGGCGACCGCGTGGTGCTGGCCGATGGCGGCCGCCACGAGTACGAGGTGCAGCTGACCGCGGTCTCGCCGCACGCCATCACCGGCGTCGTCGTGGGAGAGCGGGAAGCGCCCGTGGAGCCAGCCGTCACGCTCGTGCTCTACCAGTCACTCATTCGCGCCAACCGATTCGACCTCGTCCTGGAGAAAGGGACGGAGGTCGGCGTGAGTCGCTTCGTGCCGGTGGTCAACTCGCGCTCCCAGGTTCAGATCGAGGAGCCGTCAGCCGCCCGCGCCGAACGCTGGCAGCGGCTGGTCATCGAGGCCGCCGAGCAGTCCGGCCGCGGCCGCCTGCCCGTCGTGGAGGCGCCGCTGCCGTTCGAGGAGGCGGTGCGCCAGGCGCGGGGGCTGCGC
Source organism: Dehalococcoidia bacterium (assembly GCA_041487235.1). Lineage (GTDB taxonomy): Bacteria > Chloroflexota > Dehalococcoidia > SM23-28-2 > RBG-16-64-32 > JBGPMY01. The sequence continues at coordinate 3,566 of JBGPMY010000153.1, read as the reverse complement.
CTGCTGCCGTGGGAAGGCCTGCCTACCGGACAGGCAGGCCCCGTCCAGGGATCGTCGAAGGGAGAGCGCCTGCGGGGCCTCGGCGCCCACCTGCGGGGCCTGACAGCGCGACCTCAGACCGTCAGCCTGTTCATCGGGCCGGAGGGCGGCTTCGATCCCGAAGAGGTGCGCCTAGCGACCAGCGAGGGCCTGACGCTGGTGACGCTGGGCGCGCGCATCCTGCGCTCGGAGACGGCGGGCATCGTGGCCTCGGCGCTGGTGTTGGAGGCGCTGGGCGAGATGGGGGACTGACGCCATTCACGGCTCCACCGGCCCGTACGTCCACAGCGTGGGATCGGTGCGCACGCCGCCGATGATCGCTTCCCAGTGCACGTGCGGCCCGTTGACGAACCCCGTCTCGCCCATGTAGCCGATCAGGTCGCCCGCCGCCACCGCTTGCCCCTGCGCCGCGGCGATGCTGTCCAGGTGGTTGTAGCTGGTGAACACCCCGGCGCCGTGGTCGATGACGACCGCGTTACCGTAGAGGTAGAGCTTGGTCGCCAGCGCCACGGTACCGCCGGCGGCCGCCACGACCGGCGTGCCCTTCTCGTTGGCGATGTCCGTCCCCGTGTGTGGGCTGTACGGCCCGCCGTTGATCGACCGCTGGAGTCCGAACGGGTTGGTGATCGCCCCCTGCGCCGGCAGGATCCAGGCGCCCGACCACAGGCGCTGCGGCGTGAAGCCGGCGTAAACCTGCGCCAGCGTCGCCCTCTCCTGCTGCACGGCCGCCTGGTCCGAAAGAAGGTCAACGCTCGATGGCGGCAGCGGGAGCGATTCCTGCTGGAATCCCCCGGATGCGATAGACACCGTGGCCGACGCGATCGTCCCGCTTCCCGCAACCTCGACAGGATAGGCGCCAGTGGCGAAGTCCGTGCCCAGGCCGATCACCGCGAACCAGTGGTCTCCTTCTGAGAGCATGGGGTGCGATTCCCCGGCGAGCAGCGCGTTGGCCCCCAGTAGCTCTGGCGGCGGGTCCAGCAGACGCACGACCAGAAAGCCGCCCTGCCGCGGCTGGCTCAGGGAGAGATCGACGCTGGGCGCGGGAGTGGGCGAAGGTGGCGGTGATGGTGTGGGCGCCGGTGTGGGCTGGGGCGTCGGCTTGGGCGTGGCCTTGGCCGTCCGCACGATGGCGATTGGGGACGAGCCACTGGAGGGCGGAGACGCCTCGCCACCGCCGCAGGCGACGGCGACGGAGGCCAGGAAAGCCAGGAGAATGGAGAGCCGCATGGTGGCCCAATGTTATCGCGCAAGCGCGGCATGGGCCACCGCCGCGAGCGTCACAGAGATGCCGCCGGGGACTTGGCCCGGTGCTATAATCGCCTCACCAAAGCCGGCAAGGAGGCGTCCGCCATGCCTGAACCACTGAAGTTTCACGTGTGCGACACCGATCGTGGCTGGGTCGGCCTCGTCTTCTCACCCCACGGCCTGCGCGCTACGACCGTCCCCGGCTCCTCTCGCGACGAGGCGCTGCGCCGCGTCATGGAGATGGGCGCCGGCGAGCCGGCGTCGGACGCTGATCTAGCCGATATCCCGGAACGAATCCGCGCCCTGGCCTCCGGGCGTTACGCTAACCTGGCGCTGCACATCGACTGGGACGGCATATCGCCGTTCCGGCGGACTGTGCTGGAGGAGACGATGCGCATCCCCGCCGGGGAGACGCGCAGCTACGGCTGGTTGGCGGCCAAAGTGGGGCGCCCGCGGGCGGCACGGGCGGTGGGCCGGGTCATGGCCACGAACCCGCTGCCCCTCGTCGTCCCCTGCCACCGCGTCGTCGGCAGCGACGGCGGCCTCACCGGCTACGGCGGCGGGCTCGCGATGAAGGAGGCGCTGCTGCGCGCGGAGGGGGCGAGGTGGCCGGCGGAGCCGCGGGGGAACGCGTGAGCGCACGCTCAGCGGTTACGGATGCCCGAACTTCATCCAGACGGTGCCGGGCGCGCCGATGTTCGGCGGGCCATCGCTGTAGATCACCCAGAGGAAGTCGACGCTCCCGCCGCCCTCATCTATGGGGCCGTCGGCGGCGTCCCTGTTCCAGCCGGCAAGCTCGATCTTGCGCGTCGGGCCGTAAGCGGCGACACCCCAGCGAGACCAGTCGTCGGGCGCGATCGCGCTCACGGACCAATCGCCACTGGAGGAGCCGAAGCTCCACGTGCCGTCCGCCGATAGCTGCAATTGGGTAGTGATAACGTTGCTCAGGTCGCCGCCGCCACCTGCTTCGTAGAAGACGCGCGCCGAATAGACACGCCAGCCGCCAACGAGCGCCGGGTCGACATCGCTGAGGTCGCGCGGGCCTGGGTCCTGGGGCTGGGCAGGTGGGGGATTCGAGCCCTGCTGCGCTGGCGGCAGCGGCGCGGTCGTCGGTTTAGCCGCTGATACCGTCGGTTTGACTGCGGCTGCGCTGGGCGTAGGTGCAGCCGTCCGCTGTGCCGTTGTTGGCGCGGCGGTCGCGCTGGGCTGGGACGGCGCTGATGTCGTCTGCGCGTCGCTGCCCGACGCGTCATCGCCGCCGCAGGCGGACATCGCAGCCAGCAGTAGTAACAGCAGCGCGCCAAGCCATGCTGCTTTCACGGGAACACGTCGTGCACTCGCCAGCCGTCGCATCTCGATAACAGATAGATGCGCGGAGGCGCTGGTTGTTACGTGGTCATCGTTCGCAGGAATTATTCGGAGGGGCCGCTAGCTCAGGTTGAGCGCGACTCTGCCTGCGGGGTGCTCTCGACCGTTGTGTCCGGTTGGCCCGAAGTCTGTTCACTCCCGTCCGGGATGGTATCTTCGAACAGGGACAGATACGAGCGATAAGAGAACAGGCGGTTTCGACGCTGGCCGGTTGTCTCCGTCAGTAGGCCCATTTCCGTTAGGTCGCTGACCAAGGAATGGGCTGTTGGAGCGCTCACGTCGAGCTCTTGCTGGACAAGTCTCGCAGTGACGACAGGTCTCTGGTAGAGGAGTTCGAGCAGCCGTAACGCGTTGGTCGTGCCGATCCGTTCGGAGACGTAATTGCGATGCTGCTCCCGAAGTTGGAGGATTCGTCTCGCGGTGGCGGTAGCTTCGCTAGCGACCTCGGCGACCCCTCGGAGAAGGAACTTGAGCCATGTCTCCCAGAGGCCGGTGTCCCGAACCGCCTGAAGGTGGTCGTAGTATTCTGTGCGACACTTCTTGAGGTAGTGGCTGAGATACAGCAGGGGCCGATGCAATACCCTTTTCTCACATAGGATGAATGTAATTAGCAACCGCCCAATGCGCCCATTCCCGTCAAGGAATGGGTGAATCGTCTCGAACTGCGCGTGTGCGAGGCCCACGACCACCAGGATGGGCAGCCTATGGTCTTCGTGCAGGAAGAGTTCGAGGTCGCCCATCGCCTTTGCGACCTCGGTAGGAGGCGGAGGAACGAACGTGGCGTCAGCGAGTGAGCAGCCCTGGGGTCCGATCCAGTTCTGATCCGTGCGAAATTCCCCGGGTGTCAAGTGTGCTCCCCTAACGTTAGCCATGAGTTGCAGATGTATCTCGCGGATGAGCCTCACGGATAGAGG
>JBGPMY010000152.1:0-5203 GCA_041487235.1 Dehalococcoidia bacterium | reverse complement strand
GAGCGCTCCATCAGGTCCCCGTGGTAGTACTTGCCGGAGTTCCAGCCGCTGAAGATCTTGGTCTTCTTCACCGCCGCTTTGCGGGCGATCATGCGGATCATCTCCGGGCTGACCTCGCAGATCTTGGCGGCCGCCTCCGGCGTGTAGTCCTTCAAACGTTCGCGCAGCCGCTGGAAGACCGGCTCGACCTCCACTTCCGTACCGTCGATCAGGCGGACCGTGGCGGTGCCCTCCAGCGCGGGATGCACGTCGCCAAGGGCCAGGGTGCCGCGCGGCGCCGGCGTTACCTGCTTAGTCCTGGCGTCCAACCAGTAGAACTGGTCCTCGCGGTCGCCGGGGCTCACTTCGCTGCCGCGCAGGAAGCGGTTGTTGTCCTTGCGCACCAGCAGAGGCAGGTCCGTCTGCTCCTGGATGAAGCGCTTGTGGTAGAGCCCCTCGTCGATGATGACCTTGCACATGCCCAGGGCCAGGGCTGCGTCGGTGCCGATGCGCACGGGCACGTGGTAGTCGGAGTGTATCGTGGACGGGCTGTAGTCCGGGGCGATGGTGATGACCTCGCCGCCGTTATAGCGGGACTCGGTCACGTAGTGGAACCACTGGATGTTGGTGTAGACGGGGTTGGCGTGCCAGATGAGGGTCAGCTCGGCCAGGAACCAGTCGTCCATGGAGGAGACGGGGTTGAACTTGCCCCAGGTTATGTAGTAACCGGGGCTCCAGTCCTGGAACTCCGCGTTACCGTCCGTGATGGGGCTGCCCAACACGTTCATGTGGGCCCTGGCCGGCGCCGCGCCCGGCTCCGGCGTCATCAGGGTGAGGATGGACTCCGGCCCCTGATCGACGGCGGCGTCCAGCATGGCGTCCGCGATGTCGGTGAGCGCTTCGTCCCAGGAGACCGGCACGAACTTGCCTTCGCCGCGCTCCCCCACCCGCTTGAGTGGCTGCGTGACCCGCTCCGGGGAGTAATGAATGTAGCCCCAGCAGGCCCCCTTCTGGCAGCCCATGGGGTTCATGTCCGGAACGCCCTGCTGTATGACCGGAAGGCTGCCGGATTGCTCCTCCCGCACCACCTTGCCATCGCGCACGTAGACGCGGAAGGGGCATCCGCCCGGGTAGCAGTCCACGGCGTGGCTACCCCATACCACCTTGTCCCACTTCCATCTGTCCCGGTAGTGGTCCGCCCACGCCTGTCCGTTGCCGTTGGGCTGAGCCTTGGCTGTCATCTGAACCTCCCGGGTATAGTTGGCACGCCTAACGTGGTTACTTCTGGCTCAAAGTATGGGAAAGATGGGGAGGCGGGTCTGTCGGGCAGCTTCCGATTATTTCGTCGGGTTTTCCCCCACCCTCAGGTGGCGAGCGATCAGACGTCTTTTCGAACGAGCTTCGGGACAGCCGGCGAACCGTCTCCTGACCTACCCAGTGCGGTTGGGAACGCCGCCGGGAAGCGCGATCGCACCCACGCGTAACCACGGGGCAGACGCGCGGCCTGGTAGAGGGCGATGCCAGACGCGAAACCGATGGCCACGTTGTTGGTCAGCAGAGAGGCCGTAGCTATCACCGCAACGACCAGCCATTCGACGCCGGGCCTGGTGTCGCGCGCCAGGAGCGCGTGCTGGAGTCCGACGACGCACAGAAGGACGCCGAGCACCGGCAGAGGGACGAGGGCGAAGATGGCGCCGGCGCTGCGACCGAAAGCCAAGCCCAGGGTGAGGAGGATGGCACCCATCATGATCGTCGCGCCGCCGGTGCGCGCGCCAAATTGATAGTGGGCGGTGAGACCACCGGCGCCGTGGCAGACCGGCATGCCGCCGATGCCGCCGGCGAAGATATTGGCCAGCCCTTTGCTGATTAGCAGCGACCTGTGCGTGACGCGATCGGCGTCCTGGCGGAAGTAGCCGCGGGCAGTGTCCGCGCAGGCGATCACGGCGTTGCCGAGCGTGAGGGGCAGCTGCGGGATCACGAGCACGACGAAGGCCGTAAGCAACTGCGATGTCCCCGGGAAGTCCAGCGAGGGCATGGCCGGGCCCAGCCGCAGTCCGTTGGGAAAGACGGCAGGGGAGAGCACGGCGCCCAGGAGCGCGGCGGGGAGCAGCACGAGTAGCGTGACGGGCAGTCGCGGCCGGCGCAGCAGGAGGAGCATGCCGGCGGCCGTCCCGACAGCCATCAGGGCGGCGGCCGGTATCGCCTGCCCTCCGATGCCGACGAACGTCTCCGGCCCATTGGGAACGATATGGGAGTCGAATAGGAGCTTGAAGCCGGCCTGCGCCAGGAGGAGCCCTACGGCCACCTGGATGCCGCGAATCACTGCTTTCGGGAACAGAGCGGCGAGAGGGGTGATCAGGCCCGTCAGCGCCAGGAGCAGAAGGAGAACCCCCATGATCAGGCCAGCGGCCGACACCGTCTCCGGCGATAACCCCTGCGCGATGGCGATGGCTGCCATCGCTTTCAGGGGCTGCACTGGAATCGGCAGCCGGAAGTACAGGCCGGCGGCTATGTAGGTGAGCCCGAACACCAGCAGGACCGATGTGGGGTTGAAGCCGTTCTTGACGATGAGCGCGCCGATGATCGGCACCAGGATGCCCACGTCGCCGAGCGCGCCTCCCAGTTCGTGCAGATCGAAGCGAAGCGGGCGGCCAGCCGTGACCGCGGCGGTCATGTCATCTCCTTGCCGTCGCAGCCCCAGCCGCGCCGCGCTCCAGCGCCTCCCAGCGACAGCGGGCGTAAGAGAGGTCGGCGGGCTCGTTGAGGTTGAATAGACTCATCCCTTCTGGGTCATGGCGACGGAGATCATCCTCCCAGACCACCCGCGTACGCACGTGATAGTGTAGCTCATCCGCCCTATTTTCGCCCCGCGCGAGCAGTGACTCAATGGCTGGCAGGCAAGACCGAGCGTATATGGCGTGCAGCGGGTGCCGGCGGCCGGTTGCCACGGGAACCAGGGCTTCGTAGTCGCGCGGCAGGTCGGCCATGTAAGAGAGGAGCGCCGGTTGGAGGAAAGGCATGTCGCAGGCCACCACGAAGGCAAAGTCTGAGGAGGCGGCCCGCAGCCCGGCCTCGATGCCGGCCAGTGGCCCCTGCCCGGGCATGGCGTCATAGACGATACGGCCGGGCACGTGTGGACCGTCTAGGTCCCGTCTTCGCCCGCAGGCGACGATCATCTCGTCGCATACGGCCGACAGGCGATCGATAATGATGTGCAGCAGGGGCCGGCCGCCGAATGTGAGCTGCGCCTTATCCAGCCCCAGCCGGCGGCTCGCTCCGCCCGCCAGGACGATCGCGCTGAGCGACCCTGCCATGGTTCATGACCTGCACAGGGCTTGCGTCCGGCGCAGCGCGAAGCGCTTCTGCAGCAGGTCGGCCACGCCGTGGGCATCATCAAGCGTGTACTGGGGGACGGCCAGGTCATATGGATGGTCCGTGATGATCGCCATCAGGTCATCCAGGGGCGCCGTGAGTGCCGCGCCGAGGGCGTGCCGTGAGAGCTCGATCTTCTGCGCCGACGCCCCGCGATAACCTTCGGTCAAGACGATGTCCACGCGGTCCTGGACCATCTCCACCAGATCATCGAGCGTGCGCTCGTTTTCGACCTCTTCGAGGAGCGCGAGGCGGTGCGGCGACGAGAGAACCACGACATCGCTGCCGGCCTGTGTCAGGCGCCAGGAGTCTTTGCCCGGGTGGTCTATCTGGAAGTTGTGGACGTCGTGCTTGATGCTGGCGACGCGGAGGCCTCGGCTCTTCAGCTCCGTCACCAGCTTCTCCAGGAACGTTGTCTTGCCTACACCCGAGTTCCCTACGAAGCTCACCACCGGGACGGCGCCCATCGTCAGCTCCTCCCCTGCTGGCTCCACAGCTACGGAACGCTTTCTAGTCAAGACTGCCGGGCTTCAGCGTTTTGGGCGGGCCACCATCTCAAAGCTGAAGCCCCGGCAGTTCTAGCAGGAGCGTACGAGCACTAGAAGGCTGCGTCTGTCGGGTAGAGGAAGGTAGTGTCAGTGGGAATTTACCCTACGGCGTTTGCCGCGGGCTTAGTCTTGAGGCACCAGCAAGCCCCTGCGCAGGGCGTACTGCACCAACTCTGAGCGGCGGTGGAGGTCCAGCTTCTCCATTATCCGCTGCCGGTACGTGTCCACGGTCTTGGGGCTGATAACCAGCTTCTCTGCGATCTCATTGTTCGTGTAGCCCTCAGCAGTGAACTTCAGCACCTCTCTTTCGCGGGCGGTGAGGACGTCTCGATCGCGACGGCCTTCGCTTCCGCCCTTCAAGTACTCGCGCAGGAGCCTCTTGACCGCAGAGGGGTAGAGGAACACATCACCCCTGTGGGCGGCGCGGATGGCGTCGATCAGTTCGGTGTCGGCGGAGCTCTTGAGGACGTAGCCCGACGCCCCGAAGCGCAACGTCTGAAACAGATAGTCCTCATCGGCGTGGACTGTCAGCATCACGATGTGGCAGGGGAGGCCCCGCTGGTGGATCTCCTCCGCCGCCTGCAGGCCGTCCATCTCTGGCATGGAGATGTCCATGACGATGACGTCCGGCGTCAGCTGCTGCGCCAGCTTCACCGCCTCACGCCCGTTGGACGCCTCGCCGATCACCTCCAGGTCCGGCTCGAGGCTGAGCAAGGCCTTGAGACCGGAGCGCAAGATCGCGTGGTCGTCGGCCAGTAGGATGCGGATCTTGTCAGCCATTCGCGACCTGGACACTCCCGCGGCCCCGCGCGTACACCGGCACACGGGCCGTGATCGCTGTCCCGTGGCCGGGAGTCGAATCTATCTCCAGGGAACCTCCCACCAGCAGCAGGCGCTCCCTTATGCCGAAGAGCCCCAGGCCGCTGCCGTCGCTCCGCGTCACGGCTTCCACGTTGAATCCGCGACCATCGTCCCACACCACGGCCGTAATCACGTTGTTTCTGCGTTTGAGCGACACCTGAGCGGAGCTGGCCGACGAGTGCTTGGCGACGTTTGTTAGCGCTTCCTGCACCACGCGGTACAGCACCAACTCCACGTTTGCGGGAAGTCGGCGCCGGACGCCATCGGTCGCGAACTGCACTTTGGTGGGCCAGTTGTTAGAGAATTTTTCGACGTAGGAGCGCAGCGCCGCAACGAGGCCCAGGTCGTCGAGGGCGGTGGGGCGCAGGTCCACAGCCATCCGCCGCACGGAGTCCAGGGCGTTTCCCGTCAGCTCCCGCAGCTCCGCGATGTTCTGGCGCACT
>JBGPMY010000151.1:0-5211 GCA_041487235.1 Dehalococcoidia bacterium | reverse complement strand
TCCAACTCGGCGAGCGCCAGACCCGCCTTGCCCATGGACGTATCTGCCATTTCCCGCATGTTCTGAAACGGAGACTCGAGAACGACGTGTGTCACTCGCTCTGGATACGCGATTGCCACACGCAGGCACGTTGAGATCGCCAATATAGATCCGGGATCAGCCATCGCGACAAAGCGGTCCAGCTTTGCGGCGTCGATCACCGCCTGCGCGTCCACCAGCAGCGTCTCGGCGGACACGGATGCAACGTCACGCTCCGACATCCCGGTGCCGCGGGCATCGAAGCTAACGAGGCGAAACGACCTGGTGAACGCGTCGAACGAAGCCCCCCACACTGCGACGAGTTCCTGCACATGTGTCCACGGCGCGCCGCCGAACCAGAGCAGCACAGGGCCTTTGCCTGCTTCAGCCCAGGCGATGCTGACGCCGTCGCTCGTGGTGGTGTACTGAACGGGCGGTGGTTCCATCAGGCGTCCTCCCGCCAGCGCACCTCGAACACCCGCACCGGATCGTCGAAGCCGCGTAGGACGGCCTCGCCCCGGTCGCCGAACATGAAGCCCTTGCCCTCGGCGAGTTCTCGGACGACGTTGGTGACCAGGATCTCGCCGCCCTGGGCCATGGCGGCGATGCGAGCCGCCCTTATGACCGCCGTCCCGAACAGGTCCCCGCGCCCACCTGGGTCGTCCTCCGCGATAGGCTCGCCGGCGGTCAGGCCGATTCGCACGCGGATTCCTTGTAGGGGCGCAGCGCCTGTCGCATTGCCGGGCTCGTCCGTTCTCGGCGTGTGCTGCGCCCCTACGCCCCGATTTCGTTCATCAAACGCCCTCTGCACAGTGATGGCGCACTCCAGCGCCTTCGTGGCCGAGCCGAACGACGCCATGAAGCCGTCGCCCATGGTCTTGACCTCGGAGCCGCCGTGAGCCGCCAGCGCCTCCCGCGTGATGCGCTCGTGCTCGCGCAGCACCTCGCGCGCCCCGGCGTCGCCCAAGCGCTGCGTGAGGGCTGTGGAGCCTTCGATGTCGGTGAAGAGGATCGTGCGAAATGCGCCGGCGTCCGGGGCGGGTGCTTGCGCGGCCTGCTCGCCTTCGTCGAGGAACTCATCGATCGCCGTTAGCATCCCCTCCGTCTCGTGTATCGGCCCTTCCAGGACGACCAATCGCGCATCCGGTATGGTGGAAGCAAGCTCCCGCGAGATTTCTGCGCTCGACCACGGGTCTTGGCGCTGGTGAAGCACCAGCGTCGGAGCCACTACGTGCGGCAGTAGGGGCGCCACGTCGAATCTCTGGAACTCCTGGAAGGCGGCCTTTGCGACCTCGTGAGTTACACACTCCCGCATCCATTGAGCGAGCCACCGTGCTGGCTCCCCGGTTCCCCATCCGTAGTAGATCTGTGCAGCCGCCTCTGTAAATATCTCCCAGTCGCCATCGAGAAGTGCCTCGAACGCCTGTATCCGTGGGAGCGACCTATAGTCAGACGCCCCCGCGTAGCCGGAGTGGATGACTAGGCGCGATATCCGCTCCGGGTGCCGCGCTGCATAGGCTATGGCGATCGGCACTGCGTGCGAATAGCCGTACAGACTGAAGCTCTGAAGATCCAGGCGGTCCGTAACGGCCTCCAGGTCCAGCAAGTGGGCATCCAGGGAGTAGTCGCCCGTGTCGCGCGTGGACATTCCACTTCCTCGATTGTCATACCGGACCAGCTTTCGCTTGTTCGCAAGGGTCTCGTAAAAGCCGCGCCAGTTCGGGTTCTGCCACTCCATCTGGGCGTGGCTCCACGGAGGTGGCATAGGCATGTACACGAACGGCTTCCCTTCTCCCAGAGTCCAGAAGGCGATGCTGACGCCGTCGGCCGTCTTTGCGTACTGGATGCGCGGCTCCATTGCGGCTACATCGTACAACAGCGGCGCGCAGCGGCGAACGCGGGCATTCCTGTAGGGGCGCGGCTCGCCGCGCCCTGGGCTTGCCGAACGGGGATGAGCCGAAGGTTGTGCTCCGCTCGCCCTTCGAGGGCCTCAGGGTGAGCGGGAAGGGACGTTGTATGTTCTGCGTGCCCTGCAATAGGCCCTTCGCCTTCGCTCAGGACAGGCTCAGGATGAGCGGCTTGTTGCTTGTTGCTTTGTTGCTCCGGGGCGGCGCGGGGCTCCGGGGCGTCTTACTTCCGGCAGACGTAGATGCTGTTGATGGGGTCTGGCGCAGCGTGTACTTCTACGCTGGCGAAGCCGGCGTCCGCCAGCATCTGGCGGGCCAGCTGCTCGCCCCAGACCGTCCCCAGGCCGGCGCCGTTGTGCGCCAGGGAGACGGTCATGCAGTGCATGACGCTGACGCCGTACAGGAATGGCGCCATAGGGTTGCCGATGTTGTCCGCCACATCGCTGTTGGCCTTTATGTCCACCATTAAGAAGATGCCCCCCGGCGCCACGCCGTCGGAGATACGCTGGAGGACAGTGGCCGGCGCTACCTGGTCGTGGATAGCGTCGAAGCAGGTGATGAGATCGAACTTGGGCTCAGGCGGCAGCTTGGCGCAGTCCAGCACCTCGAAGCGGGCGTTGGAGAGACCCATCTTCTTCGCCTCCTGGTTGCCGGCGGCGATGGCGTCTTCGGCGATGTCGTAGCCCACGAAGGTGGAGTTGGGGTACTCCTTGGCCATAATGTTGATGCAGTGGCCGGTGCCGCAGCCGATGTCCGCCACGCGGATCCCCTGTCGCAGCCGGTCGGGCAGGCCCGTCGCCGACGGCAGGTAGACGCCGATCAGGTTCTCGTCATAGCCGCGCCGGTTTATCTGGTCCAGCAACTCCGTGAACTCCGGACGGAACTCGGAGTAGGGCACGCCGCCGCCGTTCTGGAAGGCGTCGGCGACCTTGTGCACGTGCTTGCCCGTGTGGGCCACGAACTGACTCATGGGCGCCATGTTGAAGCCGGTGTCACCGGTGAGGCAGACGGCGTGCTCCGCAGGGAGAGTGTATTTTCTGGAATTGCGGTCGTATTGGAAGATGCCGCTGGTGGTCACGGCGCCCAGCCACTCCCGCACGTAGCGTTCGTTCATGCCGGCCCTGGTCGCCAGCTCCTGGCTTGTGGCCGGCCCCTTGGCTGCCGCCTCGAACAGCCCCTTCTTGTGACCGATGTCAATCATCAGGCTGAGGATGCCTCCGCCGTAGTATCCGAAGAGCTGGCCGGCGAAAGCCTGCGCCTTCTCCATATCGATCTGCTGTTGCATTATGACCTCCCGTGATTGGACGATGTTATGACGATTGTTCGATTCTAATGGCGACTGAGTGAGCGAGGCAAGTGTAGACTACGAGAGCGATGTACGGCCGCGCTGTGATGGAGAGCACAGAACGCCCCGCGATCATGATCCGCGAGGAGATGAGTTGAGCACAAGCGCCGAACTGCTGGAGCGAGTGCCTTTCCTGGGGGCGCTGCAGCCGAAGGATCGGGAGGCGCTGGCGGCGTATGTGACGCGCCGCCACTTCCGCCGCGGCGACACCATCTTCCAGAAGGAGGACCCCGGGCAATCGCTGTTCATAGTGGAGAGCGGTTCCGTGCGCATCTATCTGCCCAGCCCCCAGGGCGCGGACCTGACGCTGGCCGTGCTGGGGCCCGGCGACTTCTTCGGCGACCTATCCCTCCTGGACGGCAGTCCCCGCTCCGCCGCTGCGGCGGCGGCCAGCGAAACAACCACGCTGACCCTGGAGCGGGCGGACTTCATAGCCCTCGTCAAGTCACGGCCCGAAGCGGCGGTGGCCGTCCTCGCCGTCGTCGCCCATCGTCTTCGCGAGACGGACGAGATGGCGGCCGATCTGGCGTTCCTGGACGTAGCCGGGCGGCTGGCCAAGAAGCTGCTGGAGCTGGCCGCGTCCCATGGCGTGCAGCGTCCCAACGGCGTGTTGCTGAACCTCGCGCTCACCCAGGAGGAGCTGGCCAACATGATAGGCGTGACGCGAGAGAGCGTGAACCGCAACCTGGGGGAGTTCCGGCGCGCGGGCCTGGTGGCGAACGAGGGCCGGCGCTTCGTCATACACGACCCGGAGGGGCTGCGCCGTCGCTGCGAGTAGCTCACGACGCTGAACCCGAGCCGAGCCGGATGGCCCCGACGTGCTCCGATCCGAGGAACGTCGCTTTCAACGACTCGTCCGTCAGCGCCGCGGCGACTTCCTCGATCACGGAGAGGGCGTCGCGATACGCCTGCTCGGCTTCGTCGAGGCGCCCCTGGGCCTTCCGCAGCTCACCCAGCGCCGCGTACGTCTTCCAGATCTGGGGCGGATTGCCGATCTCCTTCGCGATACCAAGGGCCATATCGATCTCCGTCTGCGCCTCGTCCGGCCGGCCCTGCGCCGTCAGCACCTGACCCCGCAAGCGGCGGCCCTTCACTACGTTCTTGGGCCGGTTCGTCGACTCCGCCAGCTTGATACACTCATCGGCCAGTCCCAGCGCCTTCTCTTGGTCACCCCGTGCCAGCCACAGCTCGCCAAAGCTGTGAAAGAAGTGCTGCGAGTAAAGCCACAGCGCGAAATGCTCCGGCGGAGTAGGGTCGCGCACGACCTTCTCTACCATCTGGTAGTACTCCTCAGCCTCGTCCAGCCGGCCAAGTGCCATCAGGCTATCGCCCGCGTTCAACCGCGCGTTGCTCTCGATCTCCGGGTCCGGCGCGCCTATCGCCAGCGCCGCTTCCTCAGAGCGCTTATCCCACTCGATCGCTGTCTCGTGGTCCTGGAGCTCGCCCAGTATCCAACCCATCGTGTTCAACGCGCGCGCCCGGAAAAGCTGCTCACCCGTGCGGTCACACGTGGCGAGCATTTCATGCAGGAGGCTTAGGGCTGGCTGGTAAGCCCCCTTGCCGGCCAGCTGCCAGGACTCTAGGCATTGCCGCCCGACATGGGTGACGACAGTCTGGTCTGTCGCCTCGCGCCAGCGATCGAGTAGCTGCAAGGCTCGTTCGAAGTTCGCCTGCCACCAGAGCTGTCCGGCGCTGAATAGAGCCCACCAGCCTGTGCAGTCAGGGTCGCCCACCTCGGGTACGGTCTCGTCGGCCTCACGAAAATGCGGGTTCGCCTGATCGAGCCTCCCTGTACACAGGAATTGCGCACCCAGCCAAAGGTTCGCGCGGGCACGGACATCCGCAAACCCCTCGTCGCCAATGGCCAGCGCTTCGCGCAATGTGGCTTCGCCCTTATCGAAGTCATGCGCCCAGAACTCCATCTCGCCGCGCCACCCAAGC
>JBGPMY010000150.1:0-5237 GCA_041487235.1 Dehalococcoidia bacterium | reverse complement strand
TCGAGGAGACGCAGCGCGCGCACGTGCACGGGCCGTGTAGTGGCGTAGCATGCTACGCGCCTACTGTTGCGCGAGCATCCGTAGCTCAGCCCCGTACGATGGGTCCGGCCCGATCTCTGAGGCGGTGCGGCTCACCGCATCGGCGGTGCTAAACCCATCGCGGAGGAGATGCTCCAGCAGCCGCTCCGTGGCCGCGTCCGTGTGGTCGGCGGTCACCGGCTGGCTCCAGCTCACGAAGGCACTAGCGCCCTTATGCAGGAACGCCTCCGCCGTTCGCTGCGATCGTAGCCCGTCGCAGCCCATCATGATGATCAGCGCCCCCTCGAACCCGCCGTCCATGCTCTCCTCCACGAAACGCGGCCCGATGCCGAACAAGGGGGGAGCGCCCTCGTAATACACTGCCTTGCCCAGCCGGTCCAGCTGCTCCTGCGCGTACTTCTCCGCGCTGTAAGGCTCGCCGGTGAACAGGCTGACGTACTCGGTCTCCTTCCTCTCGCCGGACGACAGGTCCACCTCCGTGGTGATCCCGGCGTGGGCGCGCAGGATGATCAGGTCATAGCCTCTTTTCGGCAGCGTGCGGTAGAAGTCCACCGTCACCTGGTCGCCGGGAAAGTAGTCGACCCGATAGCCGGCGCCCTCCAGCAGCCCGCGCGCCTGAGAGACGAACTGCGGATTGGCCTGGGTCAGGCTCAGCTGGTCGACGATGGCGGCGGTCTTTGATTCGGGAGTTGACGCGTCGTCTCCACGGTTGGCGAGGACGATCGCTCCGGCTGCTACCGCGGCCACCAGGACAACGGCGGCGACGGCGATGACCGCCGACTTCGCGCGCCCGCTCACGCTTTGCCGCCCTTGCGAGAAGAGGTGAGCCGTCGTTCGGCTGGCTGGTGGTCAGACACAGTTCGTAGCAATTCGCCTCACACCCCTGGGTTGCACCATTGTACAATGTATAGTGGTGCAAGATGGCGGTGGAGAGCGCGCCCGACGCCGCGATTCGAGACCTGGAACATAGGCTCTCCCGCGCCGTCGACGGCCATCCGCCACTGACCTTGACCCCGGCCTGGTGGCAGCAGAGGCTGCTGGACTGGGCCACCAGCGACCCCGATTTCCGCATCAAGCTCCTGCGCTTCGTGGACGTGCTCCCCACGCTGCGCAGCGCCCGCGCCGTCGCCGACCACGTGCGCCAGTACTTCCGCCCGGACGGGCGCCCGTCTGGGCGCGGCCCGGCGCCTGGCCTGGTGCACGCGGCCTCGGGCCTGGCGTCCCAACCGGTCTTCCGGCCGGTGCTCTCGCAGGCTGTGCGACAGGGCGTCTTCGCCATGGCCCACCGTTTCATCGCCGGCGCCACGCCGGATGCGGCCATCCCCGCCTTACGAGATCTGGCAGAGAGCGGAGTCGCCTACACCGTCGATCTGCTGGGGGAGGAGACGCTTTCCCATGCGGAAGCGGACGCCTACCTCCAGCGCTACACCGCGCTGCTCGAGACTCTGGCCGCGAACGCCGGCACGATAGGCCCGCGCCGCGAAAGGCCTGTCCTGAGCGCAGTCGAAGGGTGGGCCGGCGTTCCGCCCGTCAATATCTCCGTCAAGCTCTCCGCGCTCTGCCCGCACTTGGAGCCCGCGGCGCCGGAGTACGTCAGCGAAGTCGCCGGCGCCCGGCTGCGACCGCTGCTGCGGCTGGCGCGACAACACGGCGCCTTCATCAACTTCGATATGGAGCAGTTCCGCTACAAGGACCTGGTCCATCAAACCTTCGCCGACCTGCTGCTCGACACTGAGTTCGTCGACTGCACGGACGTTGGCATCGTCGTGCAGGCGTACCTGCGGGATGCTCTGGACGATGTCGCCCGTCTGCGTGCTCTCGCCCAGCGGCGAGGCGCTCCCTTCTCCGTGCGTCTGGTCAAGGGCGCCTACTGGGACGAAGAAAGGATCGTCGCCAGTCAGAACTCCTGGCCGGTACCCGTTTTCGAACAGAAGGCGGACACCGACGCCTCGTTCGAGCGCTGCACGGACGCTTTGCTCGCCGCCCGGCCGCACCTGCGACCGGCTTTCGGCACCCACAACCCGCGCTCCGTGGCCCAGGCGGCCGTGAAGGCGCGGCGGCGGGGGCTTGCCGACACGGAGATCGAGTTCCAGACGCTCTATGGCATGGCGGAAGGGCTGCGCGGGGCCGTGGCCGCCGAGGGGTACCGCACCCGCGTCTACGTCCCCATCGGCCAGGTGATACCGGGCATGGCTTATCTGGTCCGCCGCCTCCTGGAGAACACCTCCAACCAGGCCTGGTTCAACGTGGGCGCCGCCGCAACGTCTTCGCTCATCCTGAGCCCGTCGAAGGACCTGGGGACCACGGCGCGGACCGGCGAGCGAACCCTGAGCGCATCGAAGGGTGAGCCCATCGATGTTCGGTTAGCGCTGCCCTTCGGCAACGCCAGCCCTCTCCAGTTCTTCGACCCGGCCGTCCGCCAGCGCATGCACGATGCCCTCGCCACGCTGCGGGACGACTTCGGGGCGGACTATCCGCTGCTGATCGGCGAGCGCAAGACAACCGACCGGCCGTACGCCGGCGGCGGCTATCCGGCGGAGCCTTCAACGGTCTTTGGGCGTGTCGCCCAGGCGACGGTCGCCGACGCGGACTCCGCCGTCGCCATCGCCCGATCCGCCTTTCCGGCCTGGCGCGATAGGCCGGCCAAGGAGCGCGGCGACATCCTGCGCCGCGCCGCCGAGATCATGGAGGACCGGCGCTTCGATCTCATGGCCACAATGGTCTATGAGAGCGCCAAGCCCTGGCACGAGGCCGACGGCGATGTGACTGAGGCGATCGACTACCTCCGCTACTATGCGAGCGAGGGCGAACGGCTGGCGGAGCCCCAGCTCATGCCTGCCCGTCCGTCAGGCGGGGGCGACATCCTGGGCGAGCGCAACGAGTACTTTCACGAGGGGCGCGGCGTCGCCGCCGTCATCGCGCCCTGGAACTTCCCCCTGGCCATCATCACCGGCATGAGCGTCGCCGCGCTGGCCGGCGGCAACGCCGCCATCCTCAAGCCCGCTGCCCAGTCGCCCATCGTCGCCTTCAAGCTGGTGCAGGTCCTGCGCCAGGCCGGCGTGCCGCCTGAGATCGCGCAGTATCTACCGGGCAAGGGCAGCGAGGTCGGGCAGGCGCTGGTGAAGCACCCAGGCGTCGATATCATCGCCTTTACCGGCAGCAACGCCGTCGGCCTCGGCCTCATCGAGGCCGCCGCCCGCGCTAGCGCTTCGCCTCCCGGCCGCAGGGTAGGGGCGCTGCTTGCCGCGCCCTCCGGCCAACCTAGCGTCAAGCGAGTCATCGCTGAGATGGGTGGCAAGAACGCCATCATCGTCGACGACGACGCCGATCTCGACCAGGCGATCTCCGGCACGGTCGCTTCCGCCTTCGGCTACGCCGGCCAGAAGTGCAGCGCCTGCAGCCGCTTGATCATCGTCGGCTCGGCCTACGAGGAGGCGTTGGAGCGGCTGAAAAACGCCGTCCAAAGCCTCGTCGTCGGCCCGCCTCACGACCCTGCCACTTTCGTCTCGCCCGTCATCGGCGCCGACGCCCGTGACAGGATCATGCGCTACATCGACGACGGCAAACTCTACGCGAAGCTCCTGGTCCAGACTGACCTCTCATATCTGTCACCTGGCACCTCACACCTAACACCTGGCTATTACGTTCCGCCCACCGTCTTCACGGACGTCCCCCTGGACTCACCTCTCGCCCAGGAAGAGATCTTCGGCCCCGTCCTCAGCGTCTTCCACGCCGCCGACTTCGAGGAGGCGCTGGAGATCGCCACGGACTCCCTCTTCGCTCTCACGGGGGGCGTCTTCTCTCGCAACCCGCGCCACATCGATCTGGCGCGCCGCCGCTTTCGCGTCGGCAACCTGTACATCAACCGCAAGATCACCGGCGCCGTCGTGGGCCGGCAGCCCTTCGGCGGGCTGGCCATGTCCGGCGTCGGCGAGAAGGCCGGCGGGCCGGACTACGTGCGCCAGTTCATGGCGCCGCGCACCGTCAGCGAGAACACCATGCGCCGCGGCTTCGCGCCGGAGGACGGGCCGCTGCGAGCTTCTTCGTAGGGGCGCCGCTTCCCGCGCCTGAACCGTAGGGGCTTGCCTCGCCCCACGCACCATCCGCTTATCCGTTCACACATCCGTTGTGAGACCGGCCTGTAACAACACGCCGCGACTTCCAATCTTACCTATTGGCACCGACGCTTGCGAGGAACCCCTGGAGCGAAGATGAGAATACTGGTCATCGACGACGAACCGGACGTCATTGAAGTTGTGAACCTGTGCTTCAGCCTGCGCTGGCCGGACGCCGAGGTCTCCTCCGCCAACAACGGCGACGACGGGATTAAGTTCGTCGAGCAGGAGCCGCCGGACCTGGTGCTCCTGGACATCGTCCTGCCGGGGATGGACGGCTTCCAGGTCTGCCAGGAGATCCGCCAGATCTCGGACGTGGCCATCATCATGCTGTCTGGCCGCGACGCCGAGGTAGACAAGGTGCGCGGTCTGGAGATGGGCGCCGACGACTACATCACCAAGCCCTTCAGCCACCTGGAGCTGCTGGCCCGCGTGCGCGCCGTCCTGCGCCGCTACCACAACCAGCTCCCTACTGTCGGCGAGGTCTTCGAGTCCGGCGACCTGCGCATCGATTACGCCAGCCGCCAGGTGCTGGTCCGGGGCCAGCAGGTGCGCCTCACGCCCACTGAGTACTCGCTGCTCTTCCACCTCACCCGCAACGCCGGCCGCGTCCTCCCCCACCACACGCTGCTGGCCAAGGTCTGGGGCCGCGAGTACACCGACGAGATCGACTACCTTAAGGTCTACATCCGCCGCCTGCGCCAGAAGCTGGAAGGCGACCCAGAGACGCTCGGCCACATCATCAGCGAGCGCGGCGTGGGCTACAAGTTCGTGGCCGCCTAGCCCCTCCCGCCCGCCTCCGTTCCACCACTTCCCTACTTCCTGCTTCCCACTTCCTACTTCCTGCCTCTCGTATTCACCGTTTCTTAACCTTGGTTAAGGTTTGGTTTACGCACAGTTCACCGCCCCCTCTGAAAGAATGTTCTTGGCGGCCAATCTCAAGCGATCGGCCGCGGACAGACTTATGAAGTGCGCTTGTTGCGACATCGAGCTGACGGACAGCCCTGTGATCAGGGCGGGCAACGCGTTCTGCTGCGCCGGCGGCGCCGAAGGCGGCCCCTGCGTCTGCTCCTACGAAGACCG
>JBGPMY010000149.1:0-5241 GCA_041487235.1 Dehalococcoidia bacterium | reverse complement strand
TGAACAGGTACTGGGAGGGGTTGGTGTCCTGGTACTCGTCCACCATGATGTGGCGGAATCGCTCCTGCCAGCGGGCCAGAACCTCCGGGTGGTCCTGGAGGAGCCGGACGGTGAGCATGATGATGTCGTCGAAGTCTATCGCGTTGCATGCCCTGAGAAGCGACTGGTAGCGGGGGTAGACTAGGGCGGCGACCGCAGCCCAGTCGTCGCCGGAGGGAACCGGCAGCTGCCCCGGCCCGAGCAGGGCGTTCTTCGCCCCCGAGATCTTCCAGAGCACCGCCTCGGCGTCCACCTTGCGGTCGTCGGCCGCTCCGCTCTCCCGCAAGGCCTGGCGAATCAACCCCAACTGGTCGGAGGTGGCATAGATGGCAAAGTTCCGCTTGTAGCCGAGAAGCCCGATCTCCTGGCGCAGGATTCGCACGCCGAGAGAGTGGAAGGTGGAGAGGATCACCCCCTCGCAGCGCTTCTTCCCGACCAGGGCGGCCGTCCGCTCCTGCATCTCGCGGGCAGCCTTGTTGGTGAAGGTGACTGCTAGGATCCGCCGCGGACGGACCTGTTTGTCCTGGATGAGGTAGGCGATGCGGTGAGCGATGACGCGGGTCTTACCGGAGCCGGGCCCGGCCAGGATGAGGAGCGGTCCTTCCGTCTGCTGGACGGCCTCTCGCTGTCTGGGATTGAGGCGCTCAAGGATGGCAGAAGCGGCGCTGGTCACGTCTCGATTGTAAGGGATGTGGGAGGTTGGAAGTTAGAGGCTGCGCAGCGGACACGCGGAGCACTGCGGCGGCAGGTCAGCGACAGAGACGCGCGTTATGTCGAGCCCTGCCCTCTCCAGCAGGCGGATCGCCGTCCACAGGGGCAGACCCACGACGTTGCAGTAGCAGCCGTCGTAGCTGGCCACCGGCGCAAGGCGTTCGTCCTGGATGGCGTAGGCGCCCGCCTTGTCGAACGGGTCGCCGCGCGCTATCGAGGCAGCGATCTCTTCGTCTGCGTAGAGGCGCATCGTCACGGTGGTGAGCGCATGATCGACAAACGGTCGCGCGCGGCCTGGTGGCAGCGCGGCTACCGCCGTTAGCACCCGATGGGTCCGTGCGCGCAGGCGCCGCAGCATGCTCGCTGCCTGCTGCGCATCGCGAGGCTTGCCCAGCAGCTCGCCGCGGTGGGCGACGACGGTGTCGGCGGCGAGGATGACGGCGTCGGGCCGGAACGCCGCCACCGCCAGCGCTTTCGCTGTGGCCAGCCGGCGTGCGACACGCTCCGGGCGGCCAGCACCGTCGTCGTCTTCTTCGAGATCCGATGGGACAACCTCGAACGCGATGCCGAGGCGCGACAGGAGCTCGCGCCGGCGCGGCGAGGCGGAGGCGAGGACGAGCGGAGTCAAACCAGCAAACCTGCCAACCTACAAACCCGGCAACGATCAGCGAATAGGCCTGCGCCTGTCATGCTGAGCGCCGATCACGGCCTTCGACAGGCAGCCGTCCCTTCGCGAAGCATCTGGGGTGAGGCCATCGCGCGCAACGGGAGTGACACCGCCGAAGATTCATCATTCCGAGCTTTGCAGCGGCGCCGCGAAGCATGACAATGCAGCGCTCGAATTCTGCCCCTCCCCGGATTCCTTCGCGAAGATGCGGTGGACCGCGTACGTAGATCCTGGCCGCTCAGAATGACAGCGGAAGGGACGCTGCTGGTTCGGCGGCTTGCGGGCTTGCGGGTTCACAGGGTGTTGAGGAGAACGAGGCTGGCTACGCACTCGATGTGATAGGTCTGGGGGAACATGTCGATGGGCGTAACGTCCGCGAGGTCGTAGCCGCCCCGGCCGGGCAGGCCGTCGACGAGGACACGCAGGTCGCGGGCCAGCGTGGACGGGTCGCAGGAGACGTAGGCGATGCGGGTCGGCCGCAGGCTCAGGACGGCCCGCAGCGCGCCCGGGTGGCAGCCCTGGCGCGGCGGGTCCAGGATGAGCGCGTCGGCCTGTCCACAGACGTCGGCGAGAATCTCCTCGACCTTCCCCTTATAGTACTGGACGTTCGACAAGCCCTGGATGTTGACCATGGCGTCGTCGACAGCCGCAGCCGACTCCTCGATCGCGACTACCTGTCGCACCATCGGCGCCAGCAGCACCGCGAAGGTGCCGACGCCGGCGTAGGCGTCCACGAGCGTCTCGTCAGGTGAGAGTCGGAGACGATCGCGCACCAGCTCGACGAGGCGCTCCGCCTGGCGTGTGTTGGTCTGGAAGAAGGACGCCGCCGAGATACGAAATCGGCGTCCGAGGAGCTCCTCGTGGTAGTAGCGCTGCCCGGAAGGGAGCGAGGGCTCGATATCGCCCAGGTCGGGGTGAATCAGCACCTCGCCGGTGTTGACACCCAGGCGGATCGCCACCTGGTGGAGGCCGGCGCACCTGCCCTGCAGCTTGGCCAGCGCCTCGTTGATGAAGGGGTCGGCGATGAGACAGCGATCGATGCGCAGGAAGCGATGGCTGCCGCGCTGCACGAAGCCGACCTCGCCGCGAGACTTCGCCGTGAAGCGGATGTGGTTGCGGTATCCCCACGGGTCGTCGGCGCCGACGGTGGGCGAGATCGGAGGATCGACGAACCCGCCGATCCGTCTTAGCTGCTCCCGGACGATGTGCGCCTTCAGCGCCAGCTGGTGCGGGTAGGCGATGTGCTGCCACTGGCAGCCGCCGCACCGCCCGAAGTATTCGCACGGCGGCTCTACCCGGTGCTCCGAGGGCGAAAGCACGTCGACGACGCGCCCCATCGCCACGCCGGCGCGCTCCCGGTATATCTCCACGACCGCCTCTTCGCCGGGGATGCCGTAATCGGCGAAGACGACGCGCGAGTCGTGACGGCCCATAGCGCCGCCCTCGAACGCCATATCGGTGAAGGTCACGGTCACACGCTCGGGTGGATGCGTCTCTGCTTTCTGCCTGGGGGACATAGGGAACCTCGCACTCAGTGTATCGGGGGTTGTGACGCGCGCCAAGCTCGCTGCGGACGCTATCGTATGAGGCGAAGCGCCGCGCCGAACCATGTTATAATGCTCAAAACTCTATGTAATAGAGCAGAAGGCGGAGGGCGATGGAGTACCTGATTCTCGGCGGCCTGGTGGGCGGTGCCTGGGCCTTACTCTTGTGGCTCAGCATCATCGTCTGGGTCTACCGGGACATCCGCGACCGGACACGAGATCTGGGGCTGCAGGTACTGGCCGTCTTCGTGGTCATGATGTTCTTCCCCGGCTTCAACATCCCCGGCCTGGCCCTGTACCTGATGCTGCGCCCCCGCGAGGCGCTGGAAGAGGCGTACGCGCGATCGCTGGAGGAAGAGGCGCTGCTGCGCGAGATCGGAGACGAGGGGTTGTGCCCATCGTGCCGCCGCTTCGTGGAGCGGGCTTGGCGGGTCTGCCCCTTCTGCCAGACGCATCTCAATGACGTCTGTCAGGAGTGCTCCCAGCTCTTGAGCTTCAACTGGGTAGTCTGTCCCTACTGCGGGAAGGCGCGCAAGGGCGGCCCGGCCCCCACCACGGGGACGCTGCCAACGCCCTCGGCGGCGGGTACGGCCCAAGGGGCTGCGGCGATGCCCAGCCCAGCAGGGGCCCCGCCCGCGGCCGCGGCGTCGGCGACGCCGGAAGCCGGCGAAGAGGTCGCGCCGTACCAGCACTAGGGCGCCGTTCGCCCGGAAGAGACGGACCTGCGGGGAGTCTCTAGACTACCGCAGCGGCGCTAGACCGCCGTCAGAGTGGAGATGTCGATCTCGCCTAACAGGTCGCCCAGGCGGCGCAGCTTGCTCTCTCCACCTGAGAAGGGGGTGGCGCCGTACAACGCCTCTATGCTCTGCACGGTCTGGATCGTGTCCAGGCGCGTGTGCAGGATCGGTATCTCGTCCTCCACGGCCCGCTCCAAGACGTAGCTCAGAAGCGGCAGCCCGCCTGTAACGATCAGACAGCTGGCCCCGGCGTTTATCGCCGCCAGTTGCAGGTCCGGCTTGTCGCTGCGGACGATCACGGTGTTTGCTTGAGTGCTGGCGAAGTATCCCTGGGCCGGATCGGCGCTGATGGAGGCGACGAGCGTCCGGTCCAGTGGCCGCGAGCCGTTGGAATCGAAGAAGCTCGTCTGGGCCTTCAGGGCGAGGGCGACTTCGCCGAGAGTTGGCGCAGCCAGGATGCGGTCCTCGGGGAGCATCGCCAGCGGCTTGACGCCTGCCGCCTCTAGCGAGGCGCTGAGCGCGGCGATCCGCCGCTGCG
The DNA here is from genome assembly GCA_041487235.1 of Dehalococcoidia bacterium. Taxonomy (GTDB): domain Bacteria; phylum Chloroflexota; class Dehalococcoidia; order SM23-28-2; family RBG-16-64-32; genus JBGPMY01. The sequence goes on along the minus strand of JBGPMY010000149.1, from coordinate 1,005 downwards.
GGGTCCGGTTGACGATGAGGCCGGCAAACGCGCTACCCAGGGTCTGACAGTACTGCGCGATCTCTTCCACAGGATGCGAACCGTCGGCAATGACTAGGGCGCGCGCATCGCCGACGGCAGCGAGCGGGGCGGATGCGTCTCCGGCGGGCGCCTCCATGAGGACGATATCGGCGTTGGACGGCTCTTGCGTCCCGCCCAGCCGGCCGAAGAAGCCGCTGTCCGCTTCGGCGTTGTCGCCGCCGGCCAGCCGCAACAGCGCCACGGTTCTCCCCTGTGTCTTGATCCTTTGGGCGAGCGCCGCTGCCAGGGTGGTCTTGCCGGCGAGGGCCCCGGGCGATACGAGCACGAGGGCGGGCATGACTTCGTGAATTATAGCACGAGCGTTGCTAGGTGGACGTTACTCCACGCGGACCGACGCCGGAATCTCCGCCCGGCGCGGAGTCCACACCAGGTACCCGGCGAACGACAGCATGGCTATGACGCCCAGCGTGCCGCCGACCGTCATCGTCCAGAAGCCGCTATTCAGGTGCGCCTCGTTCGCCAGCAGGGAGCCCGCGCCCCGGGCGGCGGCGGCGCCGTGGAACAGCGCCAGCAACACGGGCGCGGCAACCCGGGCCGGGCGTGCCTGGGCGCGGCGCATCGCCAGGCGCGGCATCACCAGAAGCGCCATACCGATGATCATCATGGAGACGAAGCCCAGCGCCAGGAAGTGGCGCACCGCGTCGACCTCGTAGTAGGTGGGCTGGCGCTCGTCCAGCAAGGCGCGAATCGAGAAGAAGACCTGCAATCCCGCCGATACGAGCAGCCAGGCGAGGGCCGACCGCACGAAACGCATGCTCCTTCGCGCCGATACCCGCAGGCGCAGCGGCTGCCCCTCGAACACCCGCAGGACGCCCACCATAGCGATCAGCGCCAGGCCCGTCCCCAGGAAGCTGGCGGTCTGGAGCAGGCGCGAGTCGGCGGAAAGGTCGTAGGAGCGCCAGAGGACGGCCGCGGCGTAGGCGG
>JBGPMY010000148.1:0-5243 GCA_041487235.1 Dehalococcoidia bacterium | reverse complement strand
GCGTTGGGGCTGTCGAACAGCTGGGCGATGCGCTCGTAGGCCAGGGGGTAGCTGAGCTGCTCCGGCGCCACGAAGGCCTTCCCGGGATCGCTTCCCGAGAAGCCGGACCTGGCGGCGGCCTCCAGCTCCTCGGCCAGCGTGGCCAGCGCCGTCGGGTCCTGATTGGCGATAGGGTTCTCGCCGATCTGCTCGATGACCTCGTAGCCGTAGCCGGCGTCGGCGTGGAAGCGCTGGAAGCGCACCATGCCTCGCTTGGCCCAAACCTCGTAGGCGCCTCGACCGCCGCGCCCGTCCGGGTCCGAGCCATCGCGGTAGGTCATGACGAGGTCCGTCTGCTCGCCGCGAACGGGGTCCGTGAGCAGGGCGATGATGGCGCGGTTTCCGGACTCCTCCTGGTTGGCGTCCAGCCCCTGGCCGCCGGGCCGCTCCGGCGGGGCGAGTCGCCGCTGGGTTGTCGTCATGGGCGGGCTCCTTCGCGCTCGGATGAGGTGACGCGCCTATTCTACAAGGAACAAGGAATCAGGAACAGGGAACACGGGGGACATCTGCGCCGTAGGGGCGAGGCTTGCCTCGCCCTGGGTCGTGAACGCGGCACGGTCAGTCCCACCCCAGATTCCTTCGCGAAGCTGCGGCCTCCTGCCGACCTGCTATATCGCCGCTCAGAATGACAGAGCAGGTTGGCGCCCTGGGCGCAGCATGCTGCGCCGCTACGACCACTTCTCCCAGTGCACGTACTCCTCCAGGGGGACGCGGGCGCGGCCCATGGACATGGGTACCGAGGGTTGCGGGTAGCCCAGGGCGAGGATGACGACTATGCGCCAGCCCTCCGGCAAGCCCAGCTTCTCGATGGCGCAGGGCTGATCGTGGACCGACGTGGGGCAGGAGGCGATCCCCTCGCTCCAGGCGGCGACCATCATGTTCTGAGCGGCGCGGCCGGCGTCGAAATCGCTGCCGTCGGGCAAGCAGCAGACGGCGATTCCCAGGTCGGCGGCCTTTAGCGGCTCGGAGAACTTGCCGCAGCTGGCCACTTCGTCCCGCCAGGCCTTGTCGCGCAGGACCACAAGGCGCACGGGCTGGGTGTTCTTGGAGCTGCCTGCCATGCGGCCCGCCTGCAGCACCCGGTGCAAGACTTCGTCCGGTATGGGCTTATCGATGTAGGCGCGGGTGTCGCGCTTGCTGATTATCGCCTTGTAGACGTCCATAGCTCCTCCTGTCGATGTGGGCGCAGCAAGCAGCGCCCATACGTAGTCTGCCCTTGACCCTTTGACCCTCTGACCCGCTGACCCGCTGACCCGCTGACCCTCTGACCCGCTGACCCTCTGACCCTTTGACCCATCGCCTGCTACAATGCCCACGATTGCGCGTAAGCTCAAGCCATGAGCCGATTCACAGTCGATCGCTACTGGGAAGAGACGGAGCCGCCCTGGGACCGGGGCGACGTGCCCTGGATCGTGCGCATCGCCGTGCGCTGGGGGATCACGGTCGTGGGGTTCCTGGCCGCGCGGGAGGTGGTCAACTGGGCGTACGACCGGGACCGGATGGACTGGGATGACTGGGGCGCGCTGCTGCTGGCGGCAGCGATCTTCGTGGTGATGCGGGCGGTCCTGAGGCCGGTGCTGATCTTCCTGACCTGCCCCTTGCAGCTGATCACCCTGGGGCTATTCATCTTCGTCGTTAACGCGCTTATCCTGCTGGCCACCGACGCGGTATGCGACTGGTGGGGCATCAACTTCGAGGTCGACGGGTTCTTTCCAGCTTTGCTGGGCGCCTTCGTGATCTCGGTGGTGTCCTTCGTCCTATCGCGCTTCCTGCGCCGCAACCCGCTGGGGCCGCGGCTGGCCTAGGCCGTAAGAGGGCGCAGCGTCGCGACAGAGGCGGATTACCTCCGGCTGAAGCCGCGCCGGCGGGCGATCACGAGGGTCGCCCCTACGGTGAGGCAGGGCGTTTCAGGGCGACGCCGGTCTCTGAGGCCCGCTGAGTCGCGGGGTCGAGCTGCAGCCCCATACCGTCCGCCAGGCGCGTCAGGTAGTTGAAGATGCCCACGACGTGGGCCACCTCCAGGCAGGCCTGATCATCGAACCCCAGATCACGCAGCGGCTGCCAGTCCTCTTCTACCATACGAGTCGGCGTGGCGCTGAGCTTCTCGGCCGCCTGGCAGAGAGCCCTATCGCGAGGTGAGAGGGCAAGCTCTCGCCACTCGCGGCGCTTGATCGCCTCCACCAGGGCCTGATCGCCGCCCTCCACACGCAGAAACTCTGCGTGAGACTGCGTTCAGTAGTGGCAGTCCTGGGCGGCGGCCGCTACGGCGGCCACCATCTCCCGCTCGCGGCGCTCCAGGGCGCCGGGCGCGAACATGATCTGCTGGAACAGCGCGCCGAAGAAGGGAGCGATGCGCTGGTGCGCCATGACGAGGCGCTGCATGCCGCTGATGAAGCCGAAGTCGTAGGGATGCCCTCCGGCCATGCGAGAGCGGATCTCCGCCTCTTCCGGCATCTTCACCCAGGCGTCCGGGACCTTCCTCGCGCCGTCCTGATTGCCAGCCATGGCTCGCCTCCAAGCTCTGTTGCCTGTGGTTGGCGATTCTACACCTGGTGCGACGCGTTCACAAGGGCCGCGGCGGGGCGCGTCACCGCGTAACGCTCCCGTGCGCTTTCACGTCCGAATCTACAAGAGCAGAGAAGGACATACGATGATTGCAAAGGCCCGCTCAACGAGCGGGAGTCCCGTCATTCAACAGCGGCTCTCGGATGCCGACCCCGGCCTCGTGCGCCACGAGGACGAAGTCGGCCGCTTCGATCCGACTTATGTGGCGGCGCTGGTGTTGCTGCGCTGGGCGATCGTCATCGCCTACGTCGGTATAGTGGTGGGCGGCGCAGTTCCCATGAACACATACGCACTGGCCGGCAGCGCGGGCTGGATCGCCGTCAGCAACGTCGTCGCCTTCTGGGCCTGGCGCCAGAAGCGGCGCGTGCCCTGGTACGACAACTCGTACCTGTTCATCGACTCGCTGTCGGTGGTGTTCGGCGTCCTGGCGCCGGCCAACCTCAGCTACCCCATCTGGCTGGCCTTCGTCATGGTCATGGCCACCTGCGCGGCGGAGCAGAGCACCCGTTACTCGGCCCTTTGCAACCTGTGGTGTATCGGCGCCTACCTCTTCTGCGCAGGAGTCCTGGCGGCGACGGGATGGTACCACGCTGAGACGGGGGTGTTGGTGGTGACCAGCCTCATCATGCTGTTCGTGGGCACGAATCTGACGATCACGTTCGATGGCAACCGCAGGCTGCGCGCGTATATCCGGCGCATGTCCGTGACCGACCCTTTGACAGGGCTGGCCAACCGGCGACGGCTGACCGACATCCTGGCCCGGGACGCCGCTGCCGACAGGCCGATAGCGGTAATCATCCTGGACGTCGACAACTTCAAGCAGTACAACGATTCGTACGGCCATCTGGCGGGAGATCAACTCCTGGTGCGGCTAGCGCGGACGCTGGAGGCCAACTTCCACGACGCGGACGCTATCTCTCGCTATGGCGGCGACGAGTTCGTAGTTCTGCTGCCCTGCGACTCGGCCGAGGCCGCAGTCCAGCGAGCGAACAATCTTGTGGGCCCCGACCGTCCCGGCGACGTGCCGGTTAGCGTAGGGCTGGCGGTCTGGCCTGACCACGAGCCCACGCTGGACGGAGCCCTGGCGGCGGCCGACGATTGCCTGCGGGCGGCCAAACGGGCCGGCAAGGGGCGGTTGGTGGCATTCGCGGGCGGTGCTTAGCGCGCCTTACGCTGACGATCTGGACGGGCTGCGAGACGCCCTTCAGATGGACGGCGCGCGCATCCGATACCAGGAACGGCTGGGGTCCGGGCTCCAGCGTCTCCTGACTGACCAGAATCTCGCCGGCTTCGGCCAGGCATGCGATACGCGCGGCCCGCTAAGCGCCCTAGCCGGGCATATCGATGAAATGGCCCAGCTTGTCGCGCTTGGTCTCCAGGTAGCGCCAGTTGTGGGGGTTGGGCGTGGCCATGATCGAAACGCGCTCAACGACTTCCAGGCCGTAGCCCTCCAGGCCGGCGCGCTTGGCGGGGTTGTTGGTCAGCAGGCGAATCTTCTTGAGGCCCAGGTCCATCAGGATCTGCATGCCGATGCCGTAGTCGCGGCGGTCGGCGGCGAAGCCCAGGGCCTCGTTCGCCTCCACGGTGTCCAGCCCGTGTTCCTCCTGCAGCTGGTAGGCGCGCACCTTGTTGCAGAAGCCGATGCCGCGACCCTCCTGCCGCATGTAAACGAAGGCGCCGCGGCCCTCAGCAGCGATCTGCTCCAGCGCCAGCGCCACCTGCTGGCCGCAATCGCAGCGCATGGACTGGAAGACGTCGCCGGAGACGCACTGGGAGTGCACGCGGCAGAGGACAGGCTCCGGGGTGGAGATATCGCCGAGGACGAGGGCGGCGTGCTCATCCGGATCGATGGAGGAGCGATAGGCGTAGAGGGTGAAGTCGCCCCACTTGGTCGGCAGCAGCGTCGCGGCGGCGCGCTCGATGAGACGCTCGCGCTGGGTGCGGTGACGGATGAGGTCAGCGACGCTGATGATCTTGAGGTTATGCCGTGCGGCGAACCGCTTGAGCTGGGGCAGGCGCATCATCGTGCCGTCGGGGTTCATGAGCTCACAGATGACGGCGGCGGGGCCCACACCGGCGAGGCGGCAAAGGTCGACCGAGGCCTCCGTCTGGCCGGCACGTACGAGAACGCCACCCTCACGGGCGCGAAGGGGGTAGATGTGGCCGGGCATGACTACGTCGTGGGGGGTGGAACGCGCGTCGGCGAGGACCTGGACGGTGCGGGCGCGGTCGGCGGCGGAGATGCCGGTAGTGACGCCTTCGCGGGCATCGACGGACACCGTGAAGGCGGTGCCGAACTGCGCCTGGTTGTGCTGCACCATCATCGGGATGCGCAGCCGGTCCAGGCGGTCGCCGGTCATGGGCACGCAGATGACGCCACTGGTATATCGGAGCATGAAGGCGATGGACTCCGCCGTCACGCACTCGGCGGGCAGCGCCAGGTCGCCCTCGTTCTCGCGGTCCTCGTCAGCGACGATGATCACGAAGCGGCCGCGGCGGTAATCGTCGATCGCCACTTCTACGCTGTCGAGTCCACCCGGCCGCGTCGCGGCGCCCCTGGCGCGGCGATGCTTCTCTAGCGATTCGACCTTGTGGGGTTGTGTCTCCGGCATGGGAGCGCCTCCTTTGTCTGTCCCGTT
>JBGPMY010000147.1:0-5250 GCA_041487235.1 Dehalococcoidia bacterium | reverse complement strand
TGGCCTCCTTCGCCTCCGCCAGCCGCGCCCTGGAGTGCGCCATCGCCATCCAGCGCGCCTTCGCCGAACGAAACCGCGACGTAGGGGCGCTTGGCGATGCGCCCTTACACGAGGCGGAACGCAAGACTTCCCTTCCCGCTCGTCCTGAGGCTCTCGTAGGACGAGCGGGGGACGACGCCTCGATCCGCGTCCGCATCGGCCTCAACGCCGGAGAACCCGTGGCCGAAGACGCCGACCTGTTCGGGACGGCGGTTCAGCTGGCCGCGCGCGTCTGCGCCCAGGCCCAGCCGGCCCAGATCCTGGTCCCGGAGGGCGTGCGCCACCTGGTGGCCGGCAAAGGCTTCCTCTTCTCCGACCAGGGCGACATCGCCCTGCGCGGCTTCGAGGACCCGGTGCGCCTGTACGAGGTGAGGTGGCGCGAGGACGGCTGATGGACGCGCCGCCCATCCAGTACGCGAAGACCGCCGACGGCGTCAGCATCGCCTTCTGGACGCTGGGCGAAGGCCCCCCGCTCGTGATCCTGCCCAACCTGACCGCCAGTCACGTTCAGCTGGAGTGGGAGTGGGACGTCCGCCGGATCGCCTACGAGCGGCTGTCGCAGCGCGCCACGGTCATCCGCTACGATTGCCGCGGGCTGGGGCTGTCTCAGCGCGATTGCCCCGACTTCTCCGCCGAGGCAGGGGGTCTAGACCTGGAGGCTGTCGTTGACCGCCTCGGCCTGGAGCGCTTCGCCATCTGCGGCTCCAGCTCCACGGGCGACGTAACTTTCGCCTACCCCGCCGGCCATCCGGAGCGTGTGAGTCACTTGATCATCGGCGTGCCGCATATCCAGCGCGGCTTCTTCCGCCGCCTGGCCGCCGTTCAGCCGCTCATTGATCAGGACTGGGAGCTGTTCGTCGAAATCTTTCCGCGGCTCGCGGGGGGATGGGACAGCCCCAGGCGGCCCAGGTGCCGGCTGTGATGATGGGTACGCACACGCCCTCTAGCTTCCGCTCGGCTCTCGACGCGATGGCTGCCTTCGCGCCGGAGCCCTACCTGGCGGCTATTCAGGCGCCGTCGTTGATCATGCACCCACTGCAGAGCGGCCAGGACAACCGGAGTGCGCGAGCGCTGGCGGGCGCTATCGCCGGCGCTCACATGGTAGGAATCCCGGGCTGGCCGCCCGGCTCCACACTCAACGAGACAGCCGTTACGGCCATCCTGGACTTCATCAATACCGCGCCGGCCGCGCCCGGACGTCCGATCGCGCCGCCACAGGTCGACATCAGCGCCGTCCGCACGATCGTCTTCACCGATGTCGAAGGCTCCACGGCGCTCAATGAGCGGCTGGGCGACGAGGGCGCCCGGGAGGTGCTGCGCGAACACGAGCGACTGACGCGCGAGGCGCTCGCGTCGCACGGCGGCTCCGAGGTGAAGGCGATGGGCGACGGCTTCATGGCCTGGTTCCCTTCGGCGACACGCGCTGTGGAGTGCGCCATCGCCTTACAGCAAGCGTTTGAAGAACGTAATCGGAATGTAGGGGCGCAGCAACATGAGCCAAGTAGGAAGGACATCGAATCGTCTTCCGATGTTGCTGCGCCCCTACGCCTCGACACACCCGAACCCATCCGCGTCCGCATCGGCATCAACGCCGGCGAGCCCATCGCCGAAGGAGACGACCTCTTCGGCGCATCGGTGATCGCCAGCGCCCGCATCACCGCGCAGGCGAAGGGCGGCCAGATCCTGGCTTCGGACGTGGTGCGCCAACTTCTGGCGGGGAAGGGGTTCACGTTCGCGGATCAGGGCGACATCGCCCTGCGCGGCTTCGAAGACCCCGTGCGGCTGTACGAGGTGCGGTGGCGGGACTAGATCGAGTGATCGCGGGGGCCAGGCCCTATAGCGGAGGCCCCTTCGGCCCTGCTCAGGACAGGCTTCAGACCCCCACCCCTATCTCCCACCGAAGCTGATCCCTGGCGACCTGATGGTCATTGACAAGATAGGTCGATACTCCATGCCGCACGTTTCAAGGTGCGGTAGGGCAAGCCGCCCGGGTGAGCGGCAGTCGATCTATGCCGTCATCTTGCATTAGGGTTCAGGCATGAGGTTTGCGCCACCCCAGCTTGAAAGCTGGGGCATTGCATGCCGTACGGGCGCCTATCCACTCCCTCCAGCCAGACCCAAAAGGTCTGCCGGGCCTTAGCCGCGCCCCCTGTCGGGTTAATTTGCTGGCGACCTGAAAGGTCGCCGCTACCTGCCGGACAACGCACCGCGCCGCCATCTGGCGACGCGGGCTTGGTTCTCTGGTTCCCTGGTTCTCTGGTTCCCTGGTTCCCTGGTTCCCCCGCCTCGCGGCCCTAGTAGTCCATCGGCGGAGGGCCGCCGGGGCCGGCTGACGGCGGCTGCGGGATCTCCGTGACCAGGGACTCCGTGGTCAGGAGCAGCGCGGCGATAGAGCTGGCGTTCTCCAGCGCCGTGCGGGTGACCTTGGCCGGATCGATGATGCCGTGCTTGAGCAGGTCGCAGTACTCGTCGGTGGCGGCGTCGTAGCCGAAGTTGGCGTCCTTGCTGGAGCGCACGCGGTCGATGACCACCATCCCTTCCTGGCCGGCGTTCTCGGCGATCATGCGCAACGGCTCCTCTAGCGCCTTGCGCAGGATGACGATGCCGGTCAGCTCGTCGCCCTTAAGGGTCTTCTCCAGCTTGTCCAGCGCCTTCTGGGCGCGCAGCAGGGCCACGCCGCCGCCGGGGACGATCCCCTCTTCCACAGCGGCGCGGGTGGCGGACAGGGCGTCCTCCACGCGCAGCTTGCGCTCCTTCAGCTACACCTCCGTGGCGGCGCCGACCTTGATGACGGCCACGCCGCCGGCCAGCTTGGCCAGCCGCTCCTGCAGCTTCTCGCGATCGAACTCGGAAGAGGCGTCCTCGGCCTGGGCCTTGATCTGCTTGATGCGGGCCTGGATCGCCTGGTCGGAGCCGTGGCCTTCGATGATAACGGTGTCGTCCTTGGTGGCCACCACGCGGCGGGCGCGGCCCAGGTCCGCGACCTGGGTGTTCTCCAGCTTGCGCCCCATGTCTTCGGTGATGAACTCCCCCCCGCTGAGAACGGCGATGTCTTCCAGGACCGCCTTGCGCCGGTCGCCGAAGGAGGGCGCCTTCACGGCCAGGACGTTAATCGTCCCCCGTAGCTTGTTGACGACGAGGGTGGCCAGCGCCTCGCCGTCGCAGTCGTCGCAGACGATGACGATGTTCTTGGTGACCTGCAGGATGCGCTCCAGGACAGGCAGCAGGTCCTGCACGGAGGACAGCTTCTTGTCCGTGATCAGGATGTAGGGGTCGTCCAGAACGGCCTCCATGCGGTCGGGGTTGGTGACGAAGTAGGGCGAGACGTAGCCGCGGTCCAGCTGCATCCCCTCCACGAACTCCGTCTCCATGCGGATGCCCTTGCCCTCTTCGACGGTGATGACGCCGTCCTTGCCCACCTTCTCCATGACGTCGGCGATGATGTCGCCGATCTCGGGCTCGTGGCCGGAGATGGTGGCCACCTGGGCGATCTGCTCCTTGCCGGTGACGGGCCTGGCGATGTCGCGAATGCCACCGATCACGCTCTGCACGGCCGCTTCCAGGCCGCGCTTGACGCTCATGGGGTTGGCGCCGGCCGCCACCACGCGCATCCCTTCGCGGACGATGGCCTGGGCCAGGACCGTCGCGGTGGTGGTGCCGTCACCGGCCACGTCGTTGGTCTTGCTGGCGACCTCGCGGGCCAGCTGGGCGCCCAGGTTCTCGAACGGGTCGCTAAGCTCGATCTCCTTGGCTACGCTGACGCCGTCGTCGACGACAGCGGGCGGCCCGAACTTCTTCTCCAGGATGACGTTGCGGCCGCGGGGGCCGAGCGTTACGCGGACGGCGTCGGCCAGGGCGTCCACGCCGTCCTTGAGCTTGCGCCGGGCCTCCTCATCGAACAGCAGTTGCTTTGCAGGCACGAATTACCTCCTACAGGGGAACGAGACATGTGACATGTGACATGCAACACGCAACACATCCCGACCCGTTGTTCCTGGTTACTAGCTCCTGGTTCCTGGCTCCTCGCTCCTGGCTCCTCGCCTAGCCCAGTTTGGCCAGGATATCGCTCTCTTTGAGGACCATGTACTCGTCCTCGTCGTCGCCGAACACGCCGCGCGGGATCTCCTGGCCGCTGTACTTGGCGTAGAGGACGCGGTCGCCGGCCTTGAGGTCCATGGGCTGGCGCTTGCCGGAGTCATAGAGGCGGCCGGGGCCGACGGCGATCACCTGGCCCAGCTGCGGCTTCTCGCGGGCGGTGTCGGGGATCACGAGGCCGCTGGCGCGGACCTCGTCCTGCCTCACCTGCTTGACGACTACGCGGTCGCCCAGGGGGACGACCTTGGCTGCGGGCCGGGCCTTGGTCTTGGTAGCGGTTGGCACGGTTAAACTCCTCCTTGAGACTGATGTTCCGGCGGTTGGGCTCCCCGCCTTTTGGTCTGGGGCGCGTTAGCACTCACGACATGGGAGTGCTAACCAGTGGCATCTTAAGACATCGCGTGCGGGAGGCGCAAGACCCTGGGAGACAAGTAGTAGGAGGAGCTCAGGTGTCAGCTGTCGGGTGTGGGGGTTAGGTGTCAGGTGTTAGGTGTTAGCTGACAGTAGACAGGGGCCTGAACCTAGAACATAGAACCAAGAACCGGCCTGCTCTGTTGCTTTGTTGCTTGTTGCTTTGTTGCTCTTGTTGTTGCTTCGTCGCCCCCATTGCTCCCCTACACGGTTTCGTGTAGAATGTGGCCATGCCGCAGGAGCAAGGAGAGGCCAGGCGGCCCAGCCAGGCGAAGAGCCGCTACGCACCCGCCGCCTGGGACGGGCGGCGCGTGCGGGCGCTGCGCCGTCACATGCGTTTCAGCCAGGGCGAACTGGCCCAGGAGTTGGGCACCCGCCAGCAGACGGTGAGCGACTGGGAGACCGGGCGCTACCGGCCGCGCGGAACGTCCGCGCGGGTGCTGAGCATCGTGGCAGAACGGGCGGGCTTCCAGTACCAGGCTCGCAGCGGGAGTCAGGCGGAAGGGGACAGGTGATAGGTGATAGGTGACAGGGAACAGGTGACAGGTGACACGTGATGGGTAACGGGTGATGAGGTGAAGGGACGGTTGAACACGTGATCGCCGTCGAGCCCGGCCCGCCTACGCCCGTCCGTGTCTCCCCTTTTCAGTCTCCTGTCTCGTTCAGCGAGCGCGACCTCGCTCACCTGTGGGAGGGGCAGCGCTT
>JBGPMY010000146.1:0-5285 GCA_041487235.1 Dehalococcoidia bacterium | reverse complement strand
GTCGAGGCACAAGAGACGCCCAGGGTTGGTGTCTAAGATGGCCACCGCAGTCGCCGCTCCGCTCGCCGGCTCCATCTCCCAGATGAGCACCCGTACTAAGGTGATCGTCATGACGGGTACCCTGCTGGGGCTTTTCACCTCGGCCATGGACCAGACGGTGGTGGGTACCTCCATGCCCCGCATCATCGCTGATCTGGGCGGCTTCGGACTGTTCAGCTGGGTCGGCACCGGCTTCATGCTGGCCTCCACCACCACGGTGCCCATAGTGGGCAAGCTGACGGACATTTACGGCCGCAAGCCGTTTTACATGGCGGGCATCTTCATCCTGCTCCTCGGCTCGGCCCTGGCCGGCTCCTCGCAGAACATCGAGCAGCTAATCGCCTTCCGAGTCATTCAGGGGTTGGGCGCGGGCATGATCATGGGCATCGCCTTCGCCATCGTCGGCGACGTCTTTACGCCATCAGAGCGCGGGCGCTGGGCGGGCCTGATGTCCGGTGTCTTCGCTTCCGCCAGTGTCTTGGGTCCGCTCATCGGTGGCACGCTCACGGACTACGTTCACTGGCGCTGGGTCTTCTACGTCAACCTTCCGCTGGGCTCGCTGGCCCTTGTGGTCCTCTTCTTCGGTATGCCCTACATCCGGCCCGTGGAGAAGTCGCGGCTGGACTATCGAGGCATATTTCTGCTCATCGCAACTGTGGTACCCATGCTTCTCGCCTTCTCCTGGGCCGGCAGCCGCTACGACTGGGCCTCGTTCCAGGTGATTGGGCTGCTCTCCTGGGCGCTGGCCGGGCTGCTCATCTTCGCCTACGCAGAACTGCGCACGGACGAGCCATTACTGCCCATGGGTCTCTTCCGCGATCGCATCTTCACCGTTTCGGCGCTGGTTACCCTGGTCACCGGCTTCGCGATGTTCGGCAGCCTCTTCTACATTCCGCTGTTCGTGCAGGGTGTCCTCGGGCGGTCGGCCACGAACTCCGGGCTGGTAACGATGCCGATGATGATCGCCATGGCCATCTCCAGCGCCATCGCTGGTCAGTTGATGTCCCGCCTGGGGCGCTACCGCGTTCTGGGCGTGCTTGGCTTGACGATCATGATGGCCGGAATGTTCCTGCTCTCGCGGATGGACGTGAACTCGACCAGCGGCGACGCCACGCGGGCGATGGTGGTCATGGGCGTGGGCCTGGGTATGTCCATGCCCCTGTTCATGCTGGCGGTCCAGAATGCCGTCCCCTATCGCTTAATGGGTATCTCCACCTCTACGATGCAGTTCCTGCGCTCCGTTGGCGGCACTATGGGCGTCGCCGTCATGTTTTCGCTCATTCAGAGACAGTATGGCAACGGCCTTCAGGGCGGTGTCCCTGAGGCGGTGCGTTCTCAGCCGCAGCTGTTCCAGGCGCTGAAAGACCCGCAGTTCCTGCTGAACACCCAGGCGTTTCAGCAGGTCCAGCAGGGGTTCCAGCGGCTGGGCGACCAGGGCGAGGTGTTGTTCGGCCAGACGATTCTCGTCGTCAAGGGGGAGCTTGCTTCTGCCATCTCTGAGGCGTTCTTCGTCTCCGTTTTCCTCATGCTGGCGGCGATCGTCATCAGCGCGTTCATGAAGGAGATTCCCCTACGCAAGGCCCACTATCTGCCGGAGCAAGGGCCCGCGCTGGAGCCATCTCTTGAGCCCCGTCCGGAAGTCTCAACGGCCGGTCCGGGTGCTGCTCCCGTCTACGTTCCCCCCATCGCCGGCGGTTCCAACGGAGAGCCGGACGAGCGCGCCTCCGCCTCTGGAGGACCGTCTGCCGCCGGGCCACCAGCTTCCTGACTGTCGAGGGTGCGAATTCTGCCCGTGGCCGTCTGGGCGCCCTCGGTCTGGGTATCTTCACCTTAGCGCTATTCCGCAACGGCCGCCGGTAGCGCCGCCTTGCGGTCCGCCCGACGAAGCCTGAGAATATCAGCACCAATCCGAATCGGTTGCCTGATATGAACCCCTGGCTTAACGTTCGAGCTGTCCTGGCCCTCGGCGGCGCGGCGCTTCTGGCGCTGCTGGCCGCCTGCGGCGATTCCAACGAGCTTATCCTGGCCACTACCACAAGCACCCAAGACAGCGGGCTACTGGACGTGCTGGTCCCCGCCTTCGAGAAAGAGTCGGGCTTTCATGTCAAGACGCTGGCGGTCGGCTCCGGGGAGGCGCTGCGCCTTGGACAAGAGGGCGAGGCGGATGTTGTTCTAGCGCATTCCCCGAAAGCGGAAGAGGAGTTCGTGGCCGGCGGCTACGGCATCGAGCGCCAGCTTGTTATGCACAACGACTTCATCATCGTTGGGCCTCCCGACGACCCAGCTCGAATCCAGGGACTCTCCTCAGCATCTGATGCGCTGGCACGCATAGCGAGCAGCGAGTCCATCTTCCTAAGCCGCGGCGATAAGTCCGGGACCAACACCAAAGAGCTGGACCTCTGGAAGAAGGCGGGGATTGCGCCCTCCGGCTCCTGGTACCAGGAGACTGGACAAGGCATGGGCGCGACGCTAGTGGTCGCCGGCGAGAAGGGCGGCTACACGTTGAGCGACCGCGGAACGTACCTGGCGCAGCGCGCCAATCTACATATGAATCTGTTAGTGGAGGGGGATGCGCAGCTGTTCAACGTCTATCACGTCATAGTGGTGAATCCGGATAAGCATTCGGGCGTCAACGGCGAAGGCGCCCGCGCCTTCGCCGCCTTCCTCACCTCCAGCGCTACTCAAGACGTCATCCGCAACTTTGGCCGCGATAAGTACGGCGAGCCGTTGTTCGTGCCGGACGCCTACGTTGAGTCGACACCGGCCACCGGCTCGTCACCGTAATCGCGCCGAAATTGTGGAGAACGGCATGTAAGTGGTCTAACTTGCGGCTGGCTCGGCGGCCTCATTTTCGCTTGCCCAGTTCTAGGGTCTCGGTTCTAGGCTCTACAATTCACGCATGGGTCTGATCTGGGACGGTCTCACGGAGGCTCTACGCCTCATCTTCACCGGCGATAGCTATGTCTATGAGATAACGTTGCTCTCCCTCACCGTCTCCGGGGCCGCCACGGGCATCGCGCTGGTCATCGGCCTCAGCGTGGCCTCGTTCCTCGCCTTTAGCGCCCCGCCGGGACGGACGCTAGCCCTCAGCGCCTTCAACGCCGGCATGGCGCTGCCACCCGTGGCCGTGGGTTTGCTGGTGGCGGTGATGCTCTGGCGCACTGGGCCACTGGGCCAGCTGCACATCCTCTACACGCCTACGGCCATCATCATCGCTCAGGCAGTCATCGCCACGCCCGTCGTCACGGCCCTCAGCGCCGCCGGCCTGCAGAGCCTGCCGCCCGGCTTGCGCCTCCAGGTGCTGGCCCTCGGCGCCTCTCGCTGGCAGGCCGCGCTGCTGCTCTTCCGCGAGGCCAGGCTATCGCTGCTGGCCGCCGGCATCGCGGGGTTCGGCGCGGCCATCTCCGAGGTGGGCGCGACGATCATGGTCGGCGGCAATATCAAGGGGTCGACGCGCACCCTGACCTCAGCCATCGTCCTTGAGGTGCAGCAGGGAGACTTCGAGACGGCGATGGCGCTCTCCTTCATTCTGCTGGCCGTCATCTTCGCCGTCGTTCTGGCTTTCACGGTAATCCAGCAGCGCAGGTCCGCTTCATGACCGAGGCCATACTTGGGCTCCGGGATGTAGTCGTCGAGCGGGCTGGTCGTCAGATCTTGGAAGTCGATTCGCTGGACGTCTACCCACGTGACGTGCTGGCCGTTGTAGGCCCGAACGGCGCCGGAAAGAGCACCCTCCTGCGGGTCATGGCGCTCCTGGAGCGCCCCGCGCAGGGCCAGGTCCTCTTCGATGGCCAACCGGTCAGGCACCACCTGCTGGCTTACCGCCGGCGCATGGCCGTCGTCTTCCAGGAGCCGCTCCTTCTGGATACAACAGTGGAGGCCAACGTGCGCTCCGGTCTCTCGCTGCGGGGAGTGGCCCGCCCGGAGCGGGATCGACGCGTCCGGCTGTGGCTGGAGCGCTTCGGGATCGCGGGCCTGGCCGGCCGCTCTGTGCGCACCCTCTCCGGCGGCGAGGCGCAGCGCACGAGCCTGGCCCGCGCCCTGGTCCTGGAGCCGCAAGTCCTCCTTCTCGACGAGCCGTTTGCCGCCCTCGACGCCCCTACCCGCCAGGAGTTAATCGATGACTTGGATCGGCTCCTGCCGGAGTTAGAGATGGCTACGGTCTTCGTCACGCACGACCGGGCCGAGGCGCTGCGTTTGGGCGACCGGCTGGCCGTTCTTCTGGGCGGCCGCATCCGCCAGATCGGCGCTCCTGGCGCCATCTTCGCGGCGCCGGCTGACGAGGAGGTGGCCGCCTTCGTTGGCACCGAGACGATCGCCCGGGGGCGCATCCGCAGCGTGGACAGCGGGCTGGTGACCGTCGACGTGGCGGGCCGCGACGTGGAGGCGGCGGGCGCGGGCGAGCCGGGCGCCGATGTGTTGGTCTGCCTGCGACCCGAAGACATCGTGTTGGTCCCCCCTGACGAGGCCGCCAAGATGACCAGCGCCCGCAACCGGCTGCCGGCCGTAGTGCGGCGCGTTGTGCCCGCGGGCGCTCACGTCCGCGTGGAGCTCGATGCGGGCTTCGCCATCGTGGCGTTAATCACGAAGCAGTCGCTGGAGGATCTGAATCTCGCCCCAGGCAGCCGCGCGGTAGTGTCCTTCAAGGCCGTGGCCGTGCACCTCATCCCGCACCGACCAGCCTCGCCGCCGTCGTAGGGGCGACCTTTATTGTCGCCCGCGTCGCTTCGGGTCACCGGCGCGGGCGACGCCACGTCTCCTAGATGATCGCCTCTTGCCCAGCGAGCTAAGCAACGAAAGGTCATTGCTGATGATACCGTCTACTCCCTGCGCCACCAGCCGCTCCGCCTCGACCTGGTCGTCCACCGTCCAGCAGTAGACGTCGATACCATTATCTTCCAGGAAGCGGGCCCTTTCCGGAACCAGGAAACGGTGCTCCATGCAGACGTTGCGCGCGCCGTCGCCCGCCTCCAGCAGGCGCCGGAACTGCTGCCACTGGCGCGGCTTCTCGATCGAGTACCGCACCTCTAGCTGCGGCGCGATCTCGCGCAGGCGATGCAGCACCGGCCAGAACTGCCCGCAGACCGCGGCCCATTCGCCGGCATTGTGCTGAGAGATGCGGCGCGCGAGGAGAGCGGCGAAGGCCCCCGCTTCCCGGTCATCGCTGCCCTTTACGTCCAGCAGTAGACGCTTCCTGCCCGCAACCGTGTCCAGCAGATCAGCGAGCTTGAGCGGGCGTATGTCCG
>JBGPMY010000145.1:0-5297 GCA_041487235.1 Dehalococcoidia bacterium | reverse complement strand
GTGGTCGCCGATGCGGCGGTTGGCCTCGATGTCCTCTTCGTGGATGCGTCGGGCCTCGTCGGCCAGCCTCCGGCGCGCGTCCTCCACGTCAGCGGCGACTTCGATGGAGGCGAGCATGCGGGCGAGGGCCCAGGAGAGGTTCACGGCCGTCGGACGGGTGGATAGCAGGTCCGCGGCCGCTGCCTCCAGCCGGCTGCGGAAGCGTGCCGGGTCGCTCTCATCGATGGCGCGGGCGGCCAGGGCCAGGCCGTAGGCGGCGGCGATGCCGATGAGGGGGGCGCCGCGCACCTGCAGCTGCCGGATCGCCTCTGCTATCAGCCGGTAGTCGCTGGTCTCGAGCCAGACCTCCTCGTGGGGGAGGCGCGTCTGGTCCAGGAACCTGACCTTGCCTGCGGGCCGCCATTCGATTGGTACGAGCAACCGCGTCTCTCCGCTACACTTTTCGGGCAACAAAAAACTTCTCGCGGTGGAGAAGCTTCTCGCCTCACTCTCATCTCTCCCGCTTGAGGCGGGTCGGAGTTGGCACCGCTGTCTTTATGTGAAAGACCGGTTGCCGGGCTTCGTTGGGCCGTTCCCTCCACCGCTCTGGATGAAAGTGCTTCTATTCAGTTGTCGAGCCGATCGTATCGCTCAGGCGGGAGAACTGTCAAGGGAGTGTACACGTCCCGTACGTTCCGTTACACCGATTTCCTTTCGGTGCTAGGAGGCGGGAGTGGACCATCTCCCCGCGGCTGCGCGCTGGCAGCCGCGCAGGGCCGTCATGCGTCTCCTCCTCCCGCGGATCGGGGGTGTACGAAAGCGGCCGCCGGAGATCGCCTGTCAGTTCATGACAGGCCCGCTGGTAACGCCTTGCGCAGGCTGGGCCAGGCCGTCCAGCGGCACCAGGGCCAGCTCAGCCAGCCTGCCAATGCGGCTCTTGGGCGCTGTCCGGATGTCGCAGAGCAGGCAGCAGTAGTAGTCGCCGGAGAAGTCGGAACGGGCGACGAGATCGCCCAGGCACTGGGGGCAGACCTTGAGCACAGAGGCAAGGTCCGGTTTCCTGCCAGCCCGCTGGGGAGCGTAGCGCATGGCTCCTCCTTCGTATGGCGGGCCTCGCGTACCTGGGCGCGGGGCGGAGGCGCTGACCTCGGACTCGCGCGTCGGCACGCATGGCCCTCTCAGAGGCCTGCGGGGTTAGCTGTCGGGTTAGGGCTGAGAGGCACTGCCCGTCCGCCTTAGCGGATGCACCCCCGGGGCGGTGGTTCCCCCGCTCCCCCGAAACCGATCGGGGGATTAGGCCGTGAATGCGCCATCATTGAACCACTTATCAGGAAACGTGTCAACGGAAACAGCGTTAAGGAAAAGTGAGAGAAGTGGAGGCCGCTTGCAGCGGCGACGTTTGACAAGGCGAGCAGAGCGAAGATATCCTGCCAGCGATTGCCCTAAATAGCCGCCGCGACGGCGAGCGCAGGACAGGAGATGAGATGCGGATAGCGATCTTCTTTGGCGGAGCGAACGATCTTGACGGTCAAGTCAGGGAGGTGGTGGCATACGAAGCGGACGGGTTCGACGGCGTCTGGTTCGGGCAGATCCAGGGGACGGACGCGCTGACGGTACTGGCGCTGGCCGGACAGAGGACCAGCAGGATCGAGCTGGGAACATCTGTGGTGCCCACGTACACGCGGCACCCGCTGGTGATGGCCCAGCAGGCGCTGACGACGCAGGCGGCGTGCGGCGGCCGGTTCACCCTGGGCATCGGGCTCTCTCACAAGCTGGTGGTGGAGAACATGTGGGGGCTCTCATACGAGCGCCCGGCGGCGCACATGCGAGAGTACCTTTCCGTGCTGCGGCCGCTGCTAACCGAAGGCCGCGTGAGCTTTAGCGGCCAGTTCTTCCGAGTGAACGCGGGGGTGAACGTGCCCGTAGCGAAGCCGCCGGAACTGCTCATCGCGGCGCTGGCGCCGGTGATGCTGCGCATGGCGGGCGAACTGGCGGATGGCACCGTGACCTGGATGACGGGGCCAAGGACACTGCAGACGCACATCGTGCCGCGCATGACGCTCGCGGCCGAGGCGGCGGGACGGCCCAGACCGCGAGTGGTCGTGGGTCTCCCCATCGCCGTGGTCGATGACGTGGGGGCCGCCCGCGAGAAGGCGGCGAGGTCGTTCCAGATCTACGGGACGCTGCCCAACTACCGGCGGGTGCTGGACATCGAAGGCGCCGCCGGGCCGGCGGAAGTGGCGATCATCGGCAACGAGGCCGAGGTGGAAAGGCAGGTGCGCGGCTTGGCGTCCGCTGGCGCAACGGACTTTCTGGCGGCCATGTTCCCTGTCGGCGACGACGTACAGGCCTCGCTGGCGCGGACGCAGGCCCTGCTCAAGCGGCTGGTGGGAAAGGTCTAGGCCGGCTGGGCGCAGCCAGCAGCGCCTCTACCCGAGACCCGAGAGCGCCGGCGTGGTCGCCACAAATACACAGATGGACACGGACAGCGCCTCCTCCCTCCCTCTGAGTTCATCTGCGTTCAATCTGTGTCTATCTGTGGTTAATCCATCTCCACGGTCGCTGCGACGATCTCTTCGGCGTCCGGACGCTGGGCGATGGCGAGGACGCCTTCTTCCCAGGAGGCGCCGACGCGGCCGGTGTTGACGGCGATGCTGGAGAGCCCCTCCGCCAGCATGTCCTCGAAGACGGCGCCCACCATCATGGCGTTGACGCCGTAGCGGATGTTCTCGCGGCCCTGGATTATGGACGGGCAGCCGGTCTTGAGCCAGTTATCGCCCTCACTGTGTGCCGGATCGTAAGCGCTGGGGCCGTCCCAGAGATGCTGGTTGTAAGATGGCTTGAGCAGGATATCCACGCCCAGCGCGTCGTAGTGCTCCACCAGCGTCTCGTGGAAGCCGTCCCAGCAGACCAGCGTGCCGATGCGCCCCAGCGGCGTCTCCACTGGCAAGAGCTCGCTCCGGGGCGCGCCGTCGAAGACACGCTCCTCGAACCCGACGGTCATGTAGACCTTGGGCACGCGGCGCAGGCACACGCCTTTGGGCGAGAAGAAGTAGGACGTGTTGTAGACCTTCGTCTCGTCGGCAACGTGGCAGCCGCCCTTGCTGGGCTCGCTCTCGATCGGCGGTAGGGCGATGCTGCCCGCGCCGAGGTAGACGCCGAACTCTCGCGCCAGCGAGGAGAAGGTGTCGACGTACATGCGCTCGGCCTCCAGTGCGGTCTCGATGAAGAGCAGGCGGCGCGCGGCGGCCTCGGGGGTCGTGCGCTGCCCGTCCGGCAGGCGGGCCAAGTTGCGCATCACGATCTGGGTGGCCGCCGCCTCCAGCGAGGTTTCGTCTTTCAGGCCGTCCCAGAAGAAGGGCACGAAGCTGAGGTACATGCCGATGAGCTCCGGGAAGCTGACCAGCGTCGGCAGGCTGAGATCGGCCTGGCGCGCCGCCGTCTGCATGAGCGAGGCGATCTTGGCATAGAACGCCTCGCCGCTGCGGTAGTCGGCGAGCTCCGTCTTCGCCTGAACTGCTACCAGGTTCATCTTGTTAGCGGACATGCCGCCATTATAGCGCCACCAGTTCTGGTAAACTGGCCGCAGCGAAGGAGGTCGAATATGGGAACGAATGCGCTGGTCCTGGGCGGCGGCGGGCTGCTGGGGATCTGCTGGGAGACGGGTGTCCTGGCCGGACTGGCCGAGGCCGGGATAGACGCCGCACAGGCAGACCTGATCGTCGGCACGTCCGCCGGCTCCGTCGTCGGGACGCAGATCGCGTCCGGCCGGCCCATCGAGGAGCTACTGGCGGAGCACTTCGCGCCCAGGCCAGGCGGTATCGAGACGAACATGGAGTTCGACCCCTCGACTCTGACCTCCATCTTCATGAAGTGGGCGACGACGCCGGAGATGACGCCCGAGAAGTGCGCCGAGATCGGCGCCATGGCGCTGGCCGCTAAGACGGTGAGCGAGGAGCGCTGGGTTTCTTCCTTCGCGCCGCTGGTGGGAAACGAGTGGCCGCTGCGGCCTCTAGTGCTGACAGCGGTGGACGCCCTCAGCGGCGTGTTCCAGACGTGGGACCGCGACTCCGCCGTGCCCATCGAAAGGGCCGTCGCCTCCAGCTGCGCGGTGCCGGGGCTGTTCCCGGCTGTGAACATCTACGGCCGTCCTTACGTCGACGGCGGCGTGCGCTCCGGCACCAGCGCCGATCTGGCCGGCGGATTCAAGAACGTTGTCATCATCGCTCCCATCGGGGCGCGCCCAGACGGGATCGACCCTCTGCTGGGCAGGCAGGCGCAGGCGGAGGCCGACGCTTTGCGCATGGCCGGGAGCCGGGTTCAGCTGCTGATGCCGGACGCCGCCGCCCTGGAGTCGATCGGCGTCAACCGCATGGACCCCACGCGACGCGGCCCGGCCGCCGAAGCGGGCGTTCGCCAGGGGAAGGCGCTGGCGGCCAAGCTGGACTCGGTCTGGTCGAAGGCGGCGGCGTAGAGGCTGGCGCTACTGCTCGCTGAGGGGGCGGTCGCTCTTCTGGTACTGGCGCATCAGCCGCAGCGCGTCGTCCGAACGCATCGTTTGCCAGAACGCTTCTTGCTCGAAGTGGAGGGCGTCCAGAAGCGGCATCTGGCTGCCCTGGAGGACGCATTGCTTGATCAGCGCCACGCTCAACGGCGGCCGTTTAGCCAGCTCGTCGGCCAGGGCCAGCGCCTCCGGTAGCAGGCGATCCGGCGCCAGGGCGCGGTGGACGAGCCCGATGCGTTCCGCCGTCTCCGCGTCCACGACGTTGCCCAGCAGCATCAGCTCCATCGCCCGGGCGGCGCCCAGGAGGCGGGTCATTCGCTGGGTGCCGCCGGCGCCGGGCAGGATGCCCACCCTCACCTCCGGCAGGCCGATGAGGCCGCCCATGGCCATGTAGCGGAAGTCGCAGGCCAGCGCCAGCTCGCAGCCGCCGCCCATGGCCGTGCCGTTGATGGCGGCGATCACCGGCTGTGGTAGCGCCTGCAGCTTGAGCAGCGCCTGGTGCATGGCGTGCAGCTCCGCCGGCGGTGACGCCTCCGCCCCCTGCATGCGATCCGAGAGGGTCGACAGCTCGCCGACGTCGTAATGGGTGATGAAGATGCCCTCGACGCCGCCGGTGAGCAGTAGGACGCGGACGTCTTCGTCGCTCTCGAGTGCGGCGGCCAGGGCGTTCAGCTCGGCGACCATGGGCGCGTTCAGGAAGTTGCGCGGCGGGTTCGTCAGCGTAGCGACGAGCGCCGGCCCCTCGCGGCTGGTCCGGATGTACTTGACGTCGTTCATGCGTCGCCCCTTCAGACGCCTGCCTTGGCGAACTCTT
>JBGPMY010000144.1:0-5370 GCA_041487235.1 Dehalococcoidia bacterium | reverse complement strand
TGGCGCCGGAGCAGCTCAGCTACCCCCTGGCCTACGAGCGCATCGCCCAGCTGTTCGACAGCCCCAACGCGCCGGACATCGCCATCAGCCCCAAGTCCTACGCCTTCGGGCGGCAACCCGGCCAGCACGGCGCCCTGGATGTCGTTCAGTCCCGCGCGCCGCTGGTGCTCTCCGGGCCGGGGGTCAGGGCCGGCGTCACGGACGCCCTCTGCGCGCAGGTGGACGTGGCGCCCACGCTGGCCAGGCTCCTGGGCCTGCCCCTCATCGACGGCATGGACGCGACCGCTCGGAGCTCGTCCGAGCGCGGCGTGACGCCGGACGTCTACCTCAAGCGCCAGGACGGAAGGCCCATCGCCGAAGCGCTCGACGTTAATGCCCGCGGCGAGCTGCGGAATCGGCCGGATCGCGTCTACATCATGCTGCTGGACGGGCTCAGCAACACGGAGCTGCAGGAGCGCCTGGAGCACGACCGCGAGTCGGTCCCTAACCTGGCCCGCATCGTCGAGGGCGGCCTCACCTTCAGCTACGGGACGATCGTGAACTTCCCCAGCATTACCTGGCCCAGCCACAACACCCTGGGCAGCGGCGCCTGGTGCGGCCACCACGACGTCGTCAATCCGGTGTACTATCTGCGCGAGACGCGAGAGACCGTGGCGCCGCAGGGGATGCAGTTCGACACCGCGAGGTTCGTCGGCGACGGCGTGGAGACGCTGTTCGAAGCCGTCCATCGCGTCTACGGCAAGTGGGACGGCCGGGCGGGCGCGATCACGGCGTCGATCAACGAGCCGTGCGTGCGCGGCGCCGCCCACGCCGCCCTGGAGCGCCGCCTGCTCGTCGATGAAGAGCGGCTGCGGGAGGTCGTGCGCGAGAACCGCGATGACACCAACCCGCGCTGGAAGGAGGATGGCCAGGACGGCGTCCACCGCTACTCCCACATCGACATTCAGGGGCTGGCGCAGGCGCTGCTGCTGTTCGAGGACGAACGCCAGCCTGCGCCCATGTTCACCTACCACGAGTTCTCCCTCACGGACGCGGTCGGTCACGATTACGGTCCGCACCACATCGCGATGCGGGACGCCCTCGTGGAGACGGACAAGCGGATCGGCAAGATCCTTTCGCTGCTGGACCGGCGCGGCCTCTTCGATTCGACGCTGTTCGTGGTCAGCGCCGACCACGGCATGGCGCCCATCGACACCGAGCTGGCGGCGAACCAGGTGCAGGCCGTGCTGGACGCCGGTCTGAAGGCCATCATCCCGGCGCCCCTGGTCTACCTGCTGGACATGGAGGTGATCGTGGAGCCGGCCATGGACGGCCGCACGGCCACGGTAACGGTGCTGGAGAACGACGCCGACGCCCACGGCGACAAGCCTCCCCTGGCCGGGGCCGGCGTTCGAGTAATCGGCCACGGCGGCGCCGTGCTGGCCGAGGCGTCGACCGACGCCTTCGGCGTCGCCGGCCTGCCGCTGCCCGTCGACGTCGACCCCGCGGACCTGGTGCTCTCCGTCCACCACGACCGCTTCAACCCCCGCCACCTGCGCCTGGACGGCAGCAACGTCGTGGAGGACGTGCGGGACAGGCTGTACGGAGACAGGAAGTAGGAAGTAGGAAGTAGGAGATTGGAGCCCACCCCGAGTCTGTCATTCTGAGCGACAACGATTCATGCGCGGTTGCCTGAGCCACGCCTCTGAGCGAAGAATCTCGTCGTTCGGGACGCGATGCGAGGTCCGGCCGCCGAGATTCCTTCGCGGAGTTGCCTCACGCTGATTAGAGGGTCCTGGCCGCTCAGAATGACAGATCAACCAGATCACAGGACGAGACAGCCATGAAGCAGAATGATCCCAAATCCCTGAACCAGCAGATGCGTGAAATCTGGGACGCCAACGCCGCCCCATCTTCTGTCATTCTGAGGAGCGAAGCGACGAAGAATCTCGGCGTTCCGCTCACGACAAACATCGGTCAGCCAATTCGCTGCTGCCGCGGCTGAGGACTGCATCCATGACGCCGGATAGCGACGACATCAACCAAAGGACGCGTGAAATCTGGGACGCCAACGCCGAGTGGTGGGACGACTACGTCGGCGCGGAGGGCAACGACTTCCACCGTGTTCTCATAGCGCCCGCGCAGATGCGCCTGCTCCGGCTAAAGGCGGGCGAACGGGTGCTGGAGATCGCCTGCGGCAACGGCCAGTTCGCCCGCGAGATGGCGCGCAGAGGCGCCAACGTGGTGGCCTTCGACTTCTCAGAGAGGTTCGTCGAGCGCGCCCGCCAGCACACGGCGCAGTCCGGCATCAAGAACATCGACTATCGGGTTCTCGATGCGACAGACGAGGGCCAGCTGCTGACGCTGGGCGAGGGCGCATTCGATGCCGCCGTCTGCACCATGGCCCTGATGGACATGGCGACCATTGAGCCGCTGTTCCGATCGCTGGCGCGGCTCCTGAAGCCGGGCGGCCGCTTCGTCTTCTCCGTCACTCACCCCTGCTTCAACAACGCCAGCTGTCAGCTAGTCGCCGAGACCCAGGACCGCGCCGGCGACTTCGCCACGGTCTACTTCGTGAAGGTCTCGGCTTACCTTGATCCGCCCGTGCAACGGGGGATCGGCATCGTCGGCCAGCCGCAGCCGCACTACTACTTCCACCGCCCTCTCTCTCAACTGTTGAACACCGGCTTCCGCGCCGGCTTCGTGCTGGACGGGATCGAGGAGCCGGCCTTCGCCGGTGAAGTGGAGCCAACGCGCGTCCACTCCTGGAGCAACTACACCCAGATCCCGCCCGTTCTCGTGGCGAGATTGCGGCTGCTACCCTAAGTGCGTCGTGCGCAATCCACCGAGCTCACGCCGCGCCCCTTGTCTCCTGTCACCTGTCTCATGTCTCAGCAATGCCTCGCAGCAGGTTCGCCATCTCGATGGCCGCTGCCACCGCGTCGGCGCCCTTGTTGCCCTGCGCGCCGCCGGAGCGCGCCAGCGCCTGCTCCTCCGTGTCGCAGGTGAGCACGCCGAAGATGCAGGGCACGCCCGTGTCCAGCGCCGCCCGCTGGATGCCCGCCGCCGCTTGCGTCGATACGTGCAGGTAGTGGTCCGTCTCGTGCCGGATCACCGCGCCCAGGCACACGACGGCGTCGTAGCGGCCGCTCTCCGCCAGCCGCTTGGCCGCCAGCGGCAGCTCGAACGAGCCGGGCACCCAGAAGATGTCGTGATGGCGCACCCCGCAGCGCTCGACCGCCTGTCGCGCCCCGTCCAGCAGGCGAGAAGTTATCGCCTCGTTGAAGCGCGCAACGAGTATGGCGAGCGAAACACGGGAGCCGTCACGATCCGGTTGGTTAGCCACAGATGTGTCGAGACCCCCTATCACCTATCACGCACCTGCCACCCATCACTCACCTGTCACCTGCACTCCCTCATCTTCCAGCCCCAGGAACTCTCGCATCGCCTCCCGCAGCTGCGCCCGCGCGCGCGGGTCGCCCAGCACCAGCCCGTAGTGGTTGATGATCTGCGCCGACGTCTCGCGCCACGCCGCCCAGCAGTCGCGGCAGACGTTCTCCAGCACCAACTGGCCGGTCGCGCCGCCCATGGGCGCGCTGTCCAGCCCCTCCTTCTCTTCCTGGCACCGGGAACAGAGTACGGTGGTTGGCATAGGGGTCTCCCGGTCAGTCGGCTGCTTCGTTGGCCAGTATAACGGCTTGTTCTAGAGATACTCCTTGAATCCTTGCTTCCTGCATTTCCGTGCGATTGAAGTCAGCTCGCGTCTGCCTATCCGTGGTTACGAAAACACAGTCCTTCGAGTTGCGCTCAAGCGTAGCAAGGTGCGCTATGTCTGCCAAGTAGCGATCGCTCGTGTGACGCACGAACCGAGCCAGCTGACTGGGGTTCTCGGGAGCGACCCACACCGTCTTGTCAGCGTTCGTCAAAAGCTGAAAGATCAGAGCAACCATACTCGCCGCCGAGTCAGGCCCGGTGCGCCTCCGCACCTCCTGGATTTTCTGCTGGTAGTTGCCGTACAGTATGGGGCCAATTGCGAGTTTGTGGTGGCAGTTCTTTGCAATCGTCCTCCAAAGCGTCTGCGCGGGACCGGATTCCTGCACCACCCCTCTCACCGCCACGTTCTCGTCAAGCAGGAACGTATGCCTCACCTGGTCCTCGGGAGCGACAAGGCCTTGAGGTAATGTTCGAGTTCGTCGATGTTGGCCTCAAAAAACCCCTTCAGACCACCCTTCAGCCTGCCTTGGTCGTCTACGGCCAGGCGTTGTTGTGTGGCGAGCCCCTTCTTGTCTTTGTAGAAGTAGTACACTGACAACTCACCTGGCTGCAACCGGCCGCTGGCCACCTCTGTCAAGAGACCCATGAGCACGTGCTCGCTGTGGGTAGTGAGAATGAGCTGCTTATGTTGACCCTTGACGAGTTCCACAAGAATCTCCGCCAGTTTGTTCTGGGCACGCGGGTGAAGGTGAATCTCAGGCTCCTCAATCCCAAGAAGTGAACCTGCCGGGGCTATCACGCATTGGGCAAGTAACAGCATGAGCTGATTTGCCCCAAACCCCTCGTTTACCAGATTTGTGGTAGAGCCGTTATAAGCTTCTGCCGAAACTCGTCGGCCGGGAGTGAGCCTCGCTCGCATCTTCACCCCCAAAGACTGCTTTGAGAACCTAGAGATCGATGTTTCGAGATCCCGCTGGTAAGCCACGGTACTCAAGACTCGCGACGCGTACTCGTCCGGTCCGGCGGAGGTCAAGAAATCACTTGGCGGTTCATCCAGTAGGGGGCAGTCAGGACTGCTCACGCCTCTCAGAGGAGGAATGAGGTATGTCTTTGTCAGGAGTTCGTGGAAGCCGAGGAAGATATTCTGGAGCTCCACTTGTGTAGTGAGAACGACGGAGGGATCCAAGCCCTGTGGAAACGACCAGCCGCCTGGAGCCACGGCTTGGGCGACAGACGCTTGAAGCGTCAGACCGACCTGCCCGGCGTCAAGCTCTCGGAATTGCAGAGGGATGACCTGCGGGCTCACCTCCCCCCCTGACACTCTATGCCAGCTGCCGGCAATCTGTATGTCTTGTCCAACGATTTCGGTCTCGTGCCGCAGCAGCCCGGAGGGATCAAAGGTAACCGTGTAAGTCTCGCTGGTCGGCCGGGCGCTGCTGATGGGCGGAGCAGAACGGTTTCTTGAGAAAGCTGGAAACGACCCTTCGAGTCTAAATTCCACGTTGCCGATGGGCTGCCTCGCGTATCCGCCCCGCGGCGGCTTGTGGACTACTTCGTCGTACCGCCCCAGTCGCAGAGATTCGCCCGACGTCACGAGCGCTCCCTGTCCCCGCGACTGCTTGAGTAGAATCAGGGCCTGCAACACGCTCGACTTGCCCGTTCCGTTCGGGCCAATCA
>JBGPMY010000143.1:0-5373 GCA_041487235.1 Dehalococcoidia bacterium | reverse complement strand
TGCTTCTTGTGCGTGTACTCCGCCCGTGCCGTCGCCCGTACCGTCTCCCGGTACGGCACCCGCGGCATGTGCAGCTCCAGGTCCACGCCGAACTTGCGCCTGATCTTCTCCAGCGCCACCTCCACGTGCGAGTCGCCCAGCCCGGACAGGATCATCTCGCCCGTATCCGGATTCCGCTGCAGGCGAAGGCTGGGGTCCTCCTCCACGATGCGCTGGAGGGCGCCGCCCATCTTGTCCAGGTCCGCTTTGGTTTTGGGCGTCACGGCGGCGCTGAACGCCGGGCTGGGCAACGCGATCGGCGGCAGCGTGGTGGCGTTTTCCTTGGCGCACAACGTATCCCCCGTCTGGGTCTCGGCCAGCTTGGCCACGGCGCCGATATCGCCGGCGCCAACCTGCGTGATCTGTTCCTGGCTCTTGCCGCTGACGTGGTACAGCGGCCCGATGCGCTCCGCCGCCTTCTTGTTGGCGTTCCAGACCTGCGAGTCCGACTTGACCACGCCGGAGAGCACGCGGAAGTAAGTCAGCTTCCCCACATAGGGGTCCGCTGATGTCTTGAAGACGAGCGCCGTCAGTCGATTTGATCGATCGGCGGTTATCTCGGTGCCGTCCGTCCTGGCCGGGCGGTCCAGGGGCGAAGGGAACAACGATGTCACACAGTCCAGCAGCGGCCGCACGCCGATCGTCTTCGTCGCTGATCCTGCGAACACCGGCACGATCCCTCCCGCCCGAATGCCGGCGCGCACACCTGCGGCCAGCTCCTCGGCGCTCAGCTCTTGGCCCTCTAGGTACTTGGCGATGAGGGCGTCGTCTGTCTCCGCCGCCAGCTCGATGAGCTTCTCTCGAAGGGATTCCGCCTGCCCTGCCAGTTCCGCCGGAACATCCCGCTCCTCCGCCTTCTCGCCGACGTAAGCCTTCATCGTCAGCAGGTCTACGATGCCCTGGAAGGACTGCTGAGAACCTATCGGTATCTGCAGAGCCATGCACTTGCCGCCCCACAGGTTCTGCATCTGTGTGAGGGTAGTCGCGAAGTCCGCGTTGTCTCGGTCCATGCGGTTGACGAAGAAGGCGCGGGGCAGCTCCAGCTCCTCGGCGAAGCGCCAGGCGAACTCCGTGCCCACCTGAACCCCAGACGCCGCATCGACGACGATCAGCGCCAGTTCCACCGCTCGCAGACCACACTTCACTTCGCCCATGAAGTCCGCGTACCCTGGTGTGTCCAGAATGTTCACCTTGTGGCCGGCCCACTCCACCTGCAGGATGGAGAGGTTTACACTGGAACCCCGGCGCTGCTCGTCCGGGTCCCAGTCGCTGATGGTGGTGCCGTCCTCTATCTTGCCCAGCCGGTTGGCGCCGCCGGAGACAAAGATCAACGCCTCCGCAAGGGAGGTCTTGCCCGTACTGCCATGTCCGATGAGCGCGACGTTACGAATCTTCTCCGCCGGGTAATCTTTCATGAAGGGGCTACCTCGCTTCGCCTTGGGGTCGCTTGTGCGATTCTATCGTACCGATTTTCACGCAAGCAAGGGAAGCGCAGCCACCCGCGTCGCGCGCCCAAGCCAGGCGACAACTTGCGCGCGTGACTGTGATCTGCCTCTCTTGACACAGCAATCGGAGGATTGATAATGGTAGGCACCCTGAGGATTCATGCAGCACTTGCTGCCGCCGACCCCGTCTGCCCCAGCACTTCGACGAGCGGCGCAAGCGCCATTCGTCGAAGGAGGTCTGGCCGATACGACTGGTCTGGCACCCACAGCTCTCTCGCCATCGTCGAGCACACCGACCAGGGTTTCGCCGCCTGAGTCGAGCGGCCTGATTGAATTAGCGAGCAGAATCCCAATAACCACATTCTCGGACAGGCAGAAGGAGGTAATTCATGGCTTGGCAGATGAGCGGAAAACTGGTGGAGGCGTGCAGCTGCAAGATGATGTGCCGTTGCCTGCTTGGCCCGACCGAGCCCGACCAGGGCTGGTGTTCGGCAATGCAGTCGATCGAGATAGTGAGGGGTAGCTCGGACGGCGTTGATCTCAGCGGCACGAGGCTCGCCATCGGCATGCAGTTGCCGGGTGACTTCTTCGGCGGCGTCGACCTGGCTCGTCTGTATATCGACGAAGGCGCATCCGCTGGGCAGCGGCTGGAGCTGGAGGCGATCTTCACTGGTAAGAAGGGCGGTGTTTGGGAAGCGCTGCGGGACGTTATTAAGAAATGGCTGCCGACCCAGGTGACCAGTGTCAAGATAAACTCCGGCGACAATCCGTCGTTCTCGATAGCGGGCGTCGGCGGCACGACACTCCAGCGCCTCAAGACTGAGGACGGGCACCAGGCCGTACTAACCAACGCTCCCGTCGCGGCCGCATTTCAGATCGATAGTATTGAGCTGGCCAGCGCCGAACGGACGCGCTGGGCCGACCCGGACATGCGGGAGTGGGAGACCGCCGGTTTCGGCGCCGTAGAGCCGTTCAGCTGGAAGGCGTAACACGCAGCCCCGCCACGGTGATACTCCATGGCCTCGATAGAGGTAGCAGCCGCCGTGGAATGCTCGCGCTGTCACATAGCTCTCAGGGGCACGCTGTACGAGGTGCGAGCGCCGGAGGGAAGGACCACCTGCTGCCTGCGTCATGCCCTGATGCAGGGCGCTATGCTGCGCAGGTCGCTGGTCATTGGGTTGATTGTGGGTACCATCCTGACGGCTATCAACCAGGGCAACATCATCGTGCGCGGCGACTTCCCGGCCACGCTGTACTGGAAGATACCGCTGACGTACGCCGTCCCCTTCTGCGTGGCCACCACGGGCGCGATCCTGAACGCGCGCTCCAAAGTGACAGCCGGATGAAGAACTAGTACGAGGAGGAAGAAAAGAGTGGCCGCCACGAGATCCTACCCTCTGCCCCGCGAACGCAACCTGATCCTCGGCTCGCTGCTGGCTCTGGCCGCGGCCGCCTGGGGAATCCTGGTCTGGCAGAGCGCCATCGTGGGCGACGAGATGACCCTGACCATGGGCATGGGCGCCCCCGTCTTCATCGCCATCTGGATAGCCATGATGGTGGCCATCATGTTTCCCACCGCAGCGCCCATGATCCTGATGTTCAATCGCATCCACAATCAGAGGCGCGAACGCGGCCAGAGCTTCGTTCCCACATGGGTCTTCGTCAGCTCCTACATGGTCGTCTGGTCCTTGTCCGGCGTGGCCGCCTACAGCGCCGCTGTCCTGGGCGATGACCTCGCCGGCCGCTCCATGTGGGTCATGGACAACGCCGCCCGAATCGGCGGCGGCGTGCTCGTTCTCGCGGGCCTCTACCAGCTCTCGCCCCTCAAGGCCACCTGCCTGGGCAAGTGCCGAACTCCCCTCGACTTCATCCTCGGCTCCTGGCGCACCGGCTACCTGGGCTCCTTCCGTATGGGGCTGGGGCACGGCGTCTACTGCTTCGGCTGCTGCTGGCTGTTGTTCGCCATCCTCTTCCCCCTGGGGATGATGAACATCGCGGCCCTGGCCATGATCACACTCCTCATCTTCGCCGAGAAGTCGACGCCCATCGGCCGGAAGATCGCGCATCTCGCGGCCGTGGCGCTCGTTGGCTACGGCGCTCTCGTCATTTTCCTGCCGGGCGCTCTGCCCACCATGATGTAAAGGGCTTTAGCGCCGATGGCCAAGTCAGAGGGCAAGACGTTCAGAGTGGCCGCCGTCCAGGCGACCCCGGTCTTCCTGGACCGCGATGCCACCATCGACAAGGCCTGCGAGCTGATTTCGACGCTGGGGAAGGAGGGCGCGGCCCTCGGCGTCTTCCCGGAGGCGTTTGTCCCCACCTATCCCGACTGGGTCTGGGCCGTCCCACCCGGGGATCAGGCGACGCTCAGCGATCTCTACGCCGAGCTGCTGGCCAACTCCGTGACGATCCCCAGCGACGCCACCGACAAGCTGTGCCGCGCCGCCAGGCAGGCCAAGGTGAACGTGGTGATGGGGCTGAACGAACGCAACGCCGAGGCCAGCGGCGGCAGCCTGTACAACACGATCCTGTACATCGACGCCGCGGGCAACATCCTGGGCAAGCACCGCAAGCTCGTGCCCACAGGCGCCGAGCGGCTGGTCTGGGCCCAGGGAGACGGCAGCACCCTGGGCGTCTACGATCTGCCCATCGGGCGCATAGGCGGCCTCATCTGCTGGGAGAACTACATGCCGCTGGCGCGCTACGCCATGTACGCCTGGGGCACGCAGATATACGTCGCGCCCACCTGGGACCGCGGCGAGCCCTGGCTCTCCACGCTGCGCCACATCGCTAAAGAGGGGCGCGTATTCGTCATCGGCGTCTGCATGGCCATGCGCCTCAGCGATATCCCCGACCGCTACGAGTTCAAGAAGAAGTACACTGGCCACCGGCGGGACTGGATCAACGTGGGCGATAGCGCTATCGTTAACCCGGACGGCCAGTTCATCGCCGGCCCGGTGCGCATGAAAGAAGAGATTCTCTATGCGGAGATCGACCCGCGACAGATGGCCCGCCCCAAGTGGCTGCTGGACGTGGCCGGACACTACGCCCGGCCGGACGTCTTTCAGCTGACCGTTCACCAGGACGCGCGGGAGATGCTCCACATCAGCGGCGATAGCGGCGCCCAGGTAACGAAGAGCCAGCCCGCTCCGGCTAAGCCACGCCGGCGCCGGGCCACGACAAAGTAAACTCTATCTGTCAGAAGGAGGTTCAGTAATGGCTGAGCACGTCTCATTCTTCAAGGCCCGCGCGCTACCCGGCAAGCGGCAGCAGGCCATCGATCTCTTCGACAAGTGGGAGCGTGAGCAGAAGCCCAAGGCCAAGGGCTTCATCCGCTCCATACTTGTGGCGAGCAACGGCAACCCGGACGAGATCATGGGCGGCGTACGCTGGGACAACACGGCGAACTACATGGCGAACTCTAACCGCCCGGAGCAGGACGCCTGGTATCGGGAGTGGCGCGCTAACCTGGCCGCCGACCCCGAGTGGTTCGACGGCACCCTGGTCCACGAAGCCCAGGCGTAGCCCGAAATCGGGGGGCAGCCTCCAATCCCCGGGGAATCTCCAACCCTGTGGGGCAGGCTTCAGCCTGTCGTCTGCGCTCCGTTCAATCGGCGTAGCTGCAGGGCTTGAGCCCTGCCAGCAGACCTGAAGGTCTGCAGCTACATCGCGCGGTGTGCTCTCCGCCGGCTAGCCTCGGCCCGCCTGCTGCTCCGCCAGCATTACGGTGTTGGAGAGCAGCATAGCGATCGTCATGGGGCCGACGCCGCCGGGCACCGGCGTGATGGCGGCCGCCACCTCCCGCACGGCCTTGTAGTCTACGTCGCCCACCAAGCGGCGGCCGGACGAGCGGCTCTCGTCCTCGATCCAGTTGTTGCCGACGTCGATCACC